>CALXGZ010000220.1 GCA_944387975.1 uncultured Faecalibacterium sp. | reverse complement strand
CGGATGCCTCTCTTCCCCTCTCTCACACAAAAGGTCAAACTTTGCCCGACCCGTTCACTTCCATCAGGACGGGCAGGATCATCGGGCTGCGCTTGGTGCGCCGGTAGATATAGCTGCTCAGCGCCTCGCGCATGCGGGTCTTGACGCTGTTCCAGTCGCGGACACGCTCCTCCACGCAGCGGTTGAGGGTCATTTCGACGGTGCTCTGGGCGCCGTCCATCAGGCTCTCGTTCTCGCGCACGTAGACGAAGCCCCGGCTGACAAGGTCGGGCCCGGCCAGCACTTTGCCGGTCCGGCTGTCGACGGTGGCCACGATGATGACCAGGCCGTCCTCCGACAGGTGCTTGCGGTCGCGCAGCACGACGTTGCCCACGTCGCCCACGCCCAGGCCGTCCACCATCACCGCGCCGGCCGTCACCGGGTCGCCCAGCTTGATCTCGTCCTGGGTGAGGATGACGTTGGAGCCGTTCTCGGCGATGAGGATGTTGCTGTGGGGTATGCCGAGGCTGGCCGCGGTCAGGGCGTGCTTTTTCAGCTGCTTGTACTCGCCGTGCACGGGCAAAAAGTACTTCGGCCGCGTCAGGGTCAGCATCAGCTTCTGCTCTTCCTGGCAGGCGTGGCCCGACACGTGCACGTCGTACATGCTCTCGTAGATCACCTCCGCGCCCAGCAGCAGCAGGCCGTTGACGATCTTGGTGACGCTCTTCTCGTTGCCGGGGATGGGGTTGGCCGAGATGATGATGAAGTCCCCCGGGCCCACCCGCACCTGGCGGTGGCTGCTGGAGGCCATGCGGGACAAGGCGCTCAGCGGCTCGCCCTGGCTGCCGGTGGTGATCAGCACCACCTCGTCGGGGGCGTAGCGGTTCAGCTCGTCGATGCTGATCAGCGTGCCCTCCGGGATGTGCATATAGCCCAGCTCCTGGGCCATGGCGGTGTTGTTGACCATGCTGCGCCCGCTGAAGGCCACCTTGCGCCCTTCCTGCACGGCCAGCTCGATGATCTGCTGGATGCGGTAGATGTTGGACGCAAAGGTGGCGATGATGATGCGCTTGTTGCGCGCCTGGGTGAACAGGTTGTGCACGCCGGCGGCCACCTTCTGCTCGGTGGCGGTAAAGCCGGGGCGCTCGGCGTTGGTGGAGTCGCTCAGCAGCGCCAGCACGCCCCGCTGGCCGTACTCGGCCAGGGTGCTCAGGTCGGTGGGACCGCAGGCCAGGGGCGTATAGTCGATCTTGAAGTCGCCGGTCTGGATCACGACGCCGGCGGGGCTGTCGATGGCGAAGGCCACCGCGTCGGGGATCGAGTGGTTGACGTGGATGGGCTCGACGGTGAAGCAGCCCAGGTGCAGCTTCTGTTTGGGCACGATCTCCACAAAGCGGGTGCGCCCGGCGAGGTTGAACTCCTCCAGCTTGTTGCGGATCAGCCCCAGCGTCAGCTTGGTGCCGTAGACCGGCAGGTCCAGCTTTTGCAGCAGGTAGGGGATGCTGCCGATGTGGTCCTCGTGGCCGTGGGTGATCAGCAGGCCCCGGATCTTGTCCTTGTTCTGCAGCACGAAGGTGAAGTCGGGGATGACCATGTCGATGCCGTACATCTCGCTGTCCGGGAAGACCAGGCCGCAGTCCACGATGATCATGTCGCCGCAGCACTCATAGACGGTCATGTTCTTGCCCACTTCGCCAAGGCCGCCCAGCGGGTAGATGTGGATGGGCACGGCCGACCCGCCCTTGCCGGGCTGGGGGCGGCGGGGCCGCCGGGTGTACATGGGGCGGCGGCGCTGCTGCGGGGCGCGGCCGTCTGCGCCGGGGTTGCGTGCGCCGGACGGGGCGCCGGTATTCTCTTTTGTCGTTGCCATTTGTACCTCCAATACAAACGCGGCAGGGGCCTTTTGCCCATGCCGGTGGAGAGACCGCGGTGCGAAGACCCGGCCTCCGGTATGTAGCTATCTTCAAAGCCGGCTTGCGGCTCGTTCGTCGGTTTTTGCCCCTGCGCGGCGGATACGGCCTGCACGGTCCATCTGCTCAATGCGACCGCGGCCAGCCCCCGGGGCGTCGGGACGCATGCCGTACATGCGCCCTTGTGCGCTTTCCACTTGCCACAATTATAGTATCTGCGCCCGCTTTTGTCAATTCGAGCTTGGGCCCGGCGGCCAGGAAATATACATTCCCCCTTGACAGCAGGGCCCCTCAGCCTCTAATATAAGAGGGACACAGGGGGCCGCGCGCCCCGGGTTTTTGACAGGAGTACGAGATGAAAAAAGTCGAGATCTACACCGACGGGGCCTGCAGCGGCAACCCCGGCCCCGGCGGCTGGGGGGCGCTGCTGCGCTACCGCAGCGCGACCGGCCAGGTCTATGAAAAAGAGCTGAGCGGGGGCGACGCGTCCACCACCAACAACCGCATGGAGCTGACGGCCTTCATCGAGGCGCTCAGCCTGCTGAAGGAGCCCTGCGCCGTCCGCTTCTGCTCGGACAGCCAGTACGTCATCAACGGACTGGAAAAGGGCTGGGCCAAAGCCTGGCGGGCCCGCGGCTGGAAAAAGGCGGACAAGTCCCCCGCGCTGAACCCCGACCTGTGGGCCAAAGCGCTGGACCTGGCCGAGCGGCACCAGATCAGCTACGTATGGGTCAAGGGCCACGCGGGCCACCCTGAAAACGAGCGCTGCGACCAGCTGGCCGTGGCGCAGAGCAAAGCACACGGCGGGAGGCAGAATTGATATGAGCGAGACATTGTTGCCCGGCAGCGGGTTCGACACCTATGAAGAGCAGGACAAGGTCCTGGTGGGGATGAGCGGCGGCGTGGATTCCAGCGTCGCGGTGCGCATCCTGCAGCAGCAGGGCTTTGCGGTGACGGGGGCGGTGATCCGCTTTTCCCCCGCGCACGACGGCGCGGTGGAGGCCGCCCAGAAGGCCGCCAAGCAGATGGACGTCGAGTGCATCGTCCTTGACGCGCAGGAGCTGTTCGAGCAGGAGGTGGTGGCCCCCTTCTGCGCCGACTACTGCGCCGGGCGCACCCCCAACCCCTGCGTGCGCTGCAACCCGGCGGTCAAGTTCACGGCGCTGCTGGCGGCGGCCGACAAGCTGGGCATCCAGTACATCGCCACCGGGCACTACGCCCGCGTGGAGGTGGACGGCGACGGCTTTTCCCGCATCCACCTGCCCGAGAGTGCCGCGCGCGACCAGAGCTACATGCTCTGCCGGCTGGACCAGGACGTGCTCAGCCGGCTGATCCTGCCGCTGGGCGAGTTTGAAAAGGACGACGTGCGCGAGATGGCCCGGGACTTCGGCCTGGACTGCGCCGATGCGCCCGACAGCATGGAGATCTGCTTCATCCCCGACGGCGACTACCCCGCCTACATCGAGGCCCGCGGCCTTGAAAGCAAGGCCGGGCGCTTCATCTCCCCCGACGGCGCGGACCTCGGCCCCCACAAGGGCGTGCTGCACTACACGGTGGGCCAGCGCAAGGGCCTGGGCATCGCGCTGGGCGAGCCGGTCTTCATCCGCGAGATCTGCGCGAACGGCGACATCCGCCTGGCCCGCGCCGGGGAGGAATACTTCAGCACCGTGCGTGTGGCGGACATCGCCACCCCCGACGGTGCGCCCCTGCCCGCCGGGGAATACCTCGTCAAGGTGCGCAGCGCCGCCGCGGCGCAGCCCGCCCTCTTCGACGGGGCGGACAGCCTGCGCTTCGTCACGCCGGTGCGCGCCCCCGCGCCGGGCCAGACCGCCGCCTTCTACCGCGGCGGCGCGGTGGCCGGCGGCGGCTTCATCACCGGCGCCGAATAAGCCGAACAACAAAAACATCCCGGACGCTTTGCACGTCCGGGATCTTTTTATCTCAGATCTGCGGGGGGTTGACGATGCTGCGCCAATCGAGGTCGCCGCGCTCCAGGCCGTGGATCAGCACCTCGGCGGTGGCGATGTTCGTCGCCATCGGGATGTTATGTACGTCGCACAGGCGCAGCAGGGTCATCTCGTTGGGCTCGCTGGGTTTGGCGTTGATCGGGTCCCGGAAGAAGATGAGCAGGTCGATCTCGTTGCAGGCGATGCGCGCCGCGATCTGCTGGTCGCCCCCCTGCTTGCCCGACAAAAAGCGCTTGACCGGCAGGCCCGTGGCCTCCGCGATCAATTTGCCGGTGGTACCGGTGGCTACCAACTGGTTCTGGCTCAGGATGCGGCAATACGCCGTGCAAAACTGCACCATCAGTTCTTTTTTCGAGTCATGTGCAATCAGCGCAATCGTCATCCCATCCATCTCCTTTGTTCTCAAAAGTCAACATCCAAACCATAACATGGCAGCGTATGCTACCATTCCAATTCTAATGTTACCACATTTTCCTCAGATTAGCAAGCGTATTTTGTATGAAACTTTCAATTTTTTGGGATACGGGCATTTTTGTCCTACCGATGCAAAGAATCTCCCCTTCTCCGCGGCGCTCACTCCAGCAGCTGGCCCTCCTGGACGGGAGCCATGCCGCTGGCGCGCTCGAAGAAATAGGCGTTGAAGATATCGGCCACCAGCTCGCCCGCGCGGGCGCCGCCGCCGCCGTATTCCACCACGATGCCCACCGCGATTTGCGGGTCCTCCACGGGGCCGTAGGCGATGATGGTGGAGTTGGTGTAGTACTTGCCGTTCTCGTCCTTCTCACTGCGCTGGGGGGTGCCGGTCTTGCAGGCGATGGTATAGGGGTAGCCGGCCAGGCCCGCGACGGTCTGGGCCGCGCCCACCATGCCCTCCTCCACGATGTCGAAGGCGCCGATATGATCCTCGATGATCTCGACGATCTCGGGCTGGACCTCCTCCAGCACCTCGCCGGTGTTGGTGTCCAGCAGGGCCTTGACGAAGTGGGTGCGGTAGCGCACGCCCTTGTTGGCGATGGTGGCCGCGTAGGTGGCCAGCTGCACCGGGGTGACCACGGTGTTGCCCTGGCCGATGGCGGCCTGCACTTCCAGCGATTCGGTGTAGTTTTCGTCCTCCTTGGTGGTCAGGCGGCCGGTGGACTCGCTGACCTCCACGCCGGTGGGCGTGCCCAGGCCCAGGCGGTAGGCGTAGTCGTCGTAGACGTCGCTGGTGATGCGGCGGCCCACGTCATAGAAGAAGATATTGCAGCTCCACTTGAGGGCGGTGACCACGTCGATGTTGCCGCTGTGGCCGTGGCGGGTGCAGCGGGGGTGGTAATCGCGGAAGTAGCGGTAGACGCCGTCGCAGTAGACGGTGCTGTTGCGGTCGATCTCGCCGCTCAGCAGCGCCGCCACCGCCACCGAGGGCTTGTAGGTGGAGCCGGGGGTGTACAGGCCCTGCAGCGCGCGGTTGTACAGGGGCAGCCCCGGGTCGGAGCTGTACTCGCTGTACTGGCTGCTGTAGAGGTTCTGGTCGTAGCTGGGGTAGTTAGAGCAGGCCAGGATGCCCCCGGTGTTGACGTCGATGACCACCACCGCGCCGGCGCTGGCGTCGACGTTGTAGGTGGCGGCGATCTGCTGGACGTTGCGGGCCAATGCCTCGTCCACCGCCTTCTGGAAGGCGCTGTTGACCGTCAGCATCACCGTCTTGCCGGGCTGGGGCTCGGTGGTGACGCTGGTGTCGATGATGACGCCGTCGCTGTCGCGGGTGATGGTCTCGACGCCGTCCTGGCCGCGCAGCTGCTCCTCATAGGCGGACTCGAGCCCCGAGATGCCGATGACGTCGTTCATCGCGTAGCCGCGCTCCCGCAGCGGGTAGGTGGTCTGGCCGTTTTCATCGGTGACGCGCCACATCTCGGCGGTGATCTTTCCCACCCGGCCCAGCACATGGGGCAGGATGGTGCCGTCGGTGTAGCTGCGCACGCTGGTCTCGGCGATCTCGACGCCGGGCAACGTCAGGCTGTGCTCCTTGACGGTGGCCACCGTCTGGTCCGAGACGTCCTCGGCCAGCACGAAGTTGTTGACGTTGGAAAAGGCCTCCTGCTCCATCTGGTAGTGGATGCCGCCGAGGATGCGCTGCCAGGTAAGGTCGTAGCCTTCCAGCTCGTATTTCTCGACCAGGCGGGCCATCACGTCGTCGGCGGTGGCGTACTGCTGCAGGCCCAGCGTCTCCTTCACCTTGGCGATGGCGTTCTGGTCGCCCGCGCTGCCCGCCTCGCCGGTAAAGGCATAGTGGCCCGCCGCATCGGCGTAGCCGATCAGCAGGGTGTCGTTCCAGCTTTCGCCGTTCGCCTGCAGGATCTCCACCGCGCTGCGTATGGTCTCGTTCAGGTCGTTGCCGCCGATCAGCAGGCGGCTGAGCTCCACGTTGTAGCAGGTGGTGCTGGTGGCGATGCGCCGGCCGGCGCTGTCCACGATGTCGCCGCGGGCGGCCGTGACGTTGAAGCGGTATTCGGTGGTGCTGGTGGCGCGGGCGGCGAACTCCTCCCCGTGCACCAGCTGCAAAAAGATCAGCCGCAGGGTATACAGGCCAAAGACCACCGCGGCCACGGCGATCAGCAGCGCCAGGCGGCGCACCACGATCTTATGTTCATCCAAGGCAGGGCGCCCCCTTCCGTGCAAGATGGCGTGCTCAGATCACGCCGTTGTCGATCTTAAAGGTCTCGCTGATCCAGCCCGCCGCCCGGTACAGCGGGACGGCCAGCACCGCGCTGAGCAGCACGGTCAGCGGGATGTAGGCCAGATAGCGCGCCAGCATGCCGCTGTAGCCGGGCATGGCGTAGTAAAAGAGGAAGTCCCCCGACAGCACCAGCCACAGCGCCCCGGCGCTGACCAGGGCGAAGTTCAGCGTGTTCAGCTTGAGGTAGAGCTGGCTCGCCACCGACAAAACGAAGCTGAGCCCCATGACCGTGAGGGCCAGCAGCCCCGCTGTCTTGCCGGCGGTATAGTCCCACATCAGGCCGCACAGCGCGCCGAACAGCGCCCCGGAGAACTCGTCCTCCCAGACGGCGGCCGCCAAAGCCAGCGGCAGCAGCAGCACGGGCTTCGCCTGGCCGAGGCGCAAAAAGCCCGGCAAAGCCTGCAGCACGGTGCAGCCCAGCAGCAAAAGGACGTACAGGCCCCACTTATACAGCTGCGAGCGCCTGCGTTTACGGCGTGATTCCATACAAGACCTGCCTTTTAGTAATCGGTGATGACAAAAGCCTGCTTGACCCCCAGCACGTCGGCGTCCGGCTGGATCACCGCGACCACCGAGGTGCCGCTGGGCTCCGGCTCGATGCTGACGATGCGGCCCACCAGGATATCGGGCGGGTAGACGCCGCCCAGGCCCGTGGTGATGATCTCATCCCCCACCGAGGCCATCGACTCACGCGAGAGGTCGGTGAAGACGCACTGGCCCGCGGGGGCGTAGGCGGCGTCGCCGGTGACGATGCCGTTGTCCCAGGTGCGGGACACGACGCCCGCCGCGTTGAAGCTGGGGTGCAGGATGGTCAGCACGCGGCAGCTGGTCAGCCCCGCCTCGATGACGGTGCCCAGCAGGTGGCCCTCGTCGTCGATGACGGTGTCGCCGCGCTTGACGCCGTGGACGGTGCCCTGGTCCAGCGTAAAGCCGCCGAAGGCGTCCATGCCGTCGCGCCCGATGACGAAGGCCGGCACGAAGCTCATCTCCGGGTGGTCCTCCTGGATGCCGACCAGGTTGCGGAAGGCCTCGTTCTCCGCCTTCAGCTGGTCGTACTCCGCCAGCTGGCGGCGCAGCTCGGCGTTTTCCGCGCGCAGGGCCTCGTTTTCCGCCATCGTCTCGTCGATGCTGGTGTACTTGTCCCACACCGAGCCCACGCCGCCGGCCACCCAGGCCGCCGCCTTCTGGAAGGGCGCGGCCGCCACGCTCAGCAGCTCCTGCGGGGCGGCGGTCAGGCGGCCGTTGGCCGCGGCGTACAGCAGCAGCCCCGCCAGGAAGACCGCCACCGCGATCAGGATCCTGAATTTCCAAGTCTCAAAAAAGTCCTTCACGGCCCTTCACCTCCGCCTTGGGTGCAAAGCACCGGGTCGAAAAAGCGCGGACAGCCGGTGCCATCCGCGCTTGTATCAGCTTATGCCGGCCGCGCCGGGATATACGCTGGGCGCGGCGGCCTTACATGTGGTCGCCGTCGGTGTCCAGCACGTCGTGCAGCACGTCCACATGGTCCAGCACGGCGCCCGCGCCGGTGGCCACGCAGTCCAGGGGGTTCTCGGCCACGTGCACGTCGATGCCGGTCTCGCTCTGGATCAGCTTATCCAGCCCGCGCAGCAGCGCGCCGCCGCCGGTCAGGGTGATGCCGCGGTCGATGATGTCGGCGCTCAGCTCGGGCGGGGTGCGCTCCAGCGTCTCCTTGATGGCGTCGGTGATCTTCACCAGGCACTCCAGCAGGGCCTCGCGCACATCCTCGGAGTGCACGACGATGTTCTTGGGCAGGCCGTCCACCAGGTTGCGGCCCTTGATCTCCATCGTCATCTCCTCTTCCAGCTTATAGGCCGAGCCGATGTCGATCTTGATCTGCTCGGCGGTGCGCTCGCCGATCAGCAGATTATACTTGCGCTTGATGAAGGCGATGATGGCCTGGTCGAACATGTCGCCGGCCATGCGCACGCTGCGGGAGGCCACGATGCCCCCCAGCGAGATGACGGCGATCTCCGCCGTGCCGCCGCCGATATCCACGATCATGCTGCCGGTGGGCTCGCTGATGGGCAGGCCCGCGCCGATGGCGGCGGCCATGGGCTCCTCGATGACGGACACCTGCCGCGCGCCGGCCTTGAGGGTGGCCTCGCGGACGGCGCGGCGCTCGACCTCGGTGACGCCCGAGGGGATGCAGATGACCACCCGCGGCCGTGCAAAGAGGCTGTTGCCGCAGGCTTTCTTCAAAAAGTTCTCCAGCATGTTGGCGGTGATGTCGAAGTCGGCGATGACGCCGTCCTTCAGCGGGCGCACCGCGACGATGCTGCCGGGGGTACGGCCGATGACGGCCTTGGCCTCCGCGCCGACGCAGCGGACCTCATCGTTGCGGGTGTCCACCGCGACCACCGACGGCTCCCGCAAGATGATGCCCTTGCCCTTCATGTACACTAGGGTATTGGCGGTACCCAGGTCGATCCCGATATCTTTCGACAGAAAACTCATAGCGCAGTTAGCTCCTTTACTCTCCTAAACCACAAAACGCACCGCGCAGGCCGGACTGCCCGCCGCGGTCGAAATGAGAAAGGGGGCCTCCCCCCGTATATGCTTGCTCACGGGACGCCCGCGCCCGGCCTGGGCGGGGTCAGTCCTTTCCTTATTATAGTCACAAAGCGCAGTTTTCACAAGTGCTTTGGCGGTTTTTTCCGTTTTTTCATCTTTTCTCAAGGTCAAAACGGTCCAGCACCCGGGCGCAGCGGCTGAGCGGCAGACCCATGATGGTGTAGTAGTCCCCTTCCAGCCGGTCCAGCCAGAGGGCCGCCTGGCCCTGGATGGCGTAGGCCCCGGCCTTGTCGAAGGGCTCGCCGCTGGCGATGCAGCGCTCGAGCTGTTCCTCCGGGATGGGGAAAAAGCGCACCTTGCAGCTGTCCACAAAGCTTTCGGTGCGCGCGCCGTCCGACACGCACACCCCGGTGTGCACCTGGTGGGTGCGGCCCGAGAGGGCCCGCAGCATGCGCCGGGCGTCGGCGGCGTCCTTCGGCTTGCCGAAGATCTCGCCCTCCAGCTCGACCACGGTGTCGCTGCCCAGCACGACGCAGCCGGGACGCGCTGCCGCGACGGCCAGGCACTTGCCCCGCGCCAGCGCCTCCGCCAGGGCGGCGGGGGTGGGGGCATGCACGGCGCGCTCGTCAAAATCGCTTGCGCAGACGTCAAAATCTTTGGTATACAGGCTGAGCAGCTCCCTGCGGCGGGGGCTGCCGGAGGCAAGGATCAATCTCACGGCGCGCCTCCTTACTTGCCCGTCGAGCCGAAGCCGCCCTCGCCCCGGGCGGTGCCGCTCAAGCCGTCCGCCGGCACGAAGGCCGCCGTGTACACCGGCGCGATGCACAGCTGGGCCACGCGCTCGCCGGGCTGGATGGTGTAGGGCTCGGCCCCGGCGGTGACCAGCGGGACCTTCACCTCGCCCCGGTAATCGCTGTCGATGACCCCCACGCCGTTGGCCATGCACAGCCCGTGCTTGATGGACAGGCCGCTGCGGGCGTAGACCAGGGCCACCGTCCCGGCGTCCGGCAGCTCGATGGCAAAGCCGGTGGGCACAAGGGCCCGCTGCATGGGCGCCAGCGTCAGCGGGGCGTCCAGCACGGCGCACAGGTCGGCCGCGGCCGCCCCGGCGGTGGCGTAGGCGGGCGCCTTGGCCCGCGCATCCAGTACCTTATATTTTACAGTCGCTTGCTGCATGATAAAACGATCCTTTACTTTTTATTTGCGGCCCGCAGGCCGCAGTATGTTCCCTCTCTACCGCTGAGGGGCTCACATCGTACCTTTATAATAGAGTCCCCGGGTGAAGTCCCCGCCGAAGGGCGCGCCCGACGCCGCTTTGGCCCAGACGGCGCCGGCCTCGCTGCGGCTTTCCACCGTGAAGTAGACCACGCCGTAATCCACCGGCAGGGCCCCGGTCTTGTCGGCCATGTAGAGGGGCACGGGGTTATAGATGGTGCGCACCCCGCCGCCGCAGCGCAGCGGGAACTTTTTGGCCTTGCGGTCGGTCAAAACACCCTGGCGGCTGCAATGGGCGCAGTCGTGCACGTTGTGCAGCGGGCAGGCCCGCGTCAGCATCAGAGGCATGTGGCCGCAGATCAGCGCGCCGGTGGGGACGGGCCGCCCCGCGCGCGCCGGCGCGATGAAGGCCATCTCCCCCGCCTGCACCTCGGGCAGGATCAGCAAAGCCGACAGGCCCAGCTCCGCGTAGGCCTGCGCGGCCAGGGGGTTGGTCACGTTCAGGCCGATGCCGCCGGTCAGGGGCAGGCCCCGGCACAGGCGCAGGTGGGCGATGTTGTTGGCCTCGAAGCCGGCGAAGCCCATCCCCCGGGCGGCCTCCACCCGGCGGGCGGCGTCCTCCTCCATCGCGCCGAACATGGCGCGGGGCAGCTCCAAAATGGTTTTGGCGCGGTATCCCGCCGGTATGCTGTCCGCCTCGGCCAGGGGCAGGATGAGGCGCTGCGCGTCTTCAAGGGCCGCGTCCGGCGCCTGGGCCCAGCTCTCGAAGCGGGCCCAGAGGGCGGGCCGGGCCGGGGCGGCCCGCCGGGCCAGGGGCGGCAGCGCCGCGTCCTGCACCGGCCAGGGGCGCAAAGCCTCGCGCTTTTGCAGCAGGGCGTCGAGGGCCTGGCGGCGCAGCTCGTTGACGGCGCTGCCCGGCAGGTACCAGGGCCCGCCCTCCATGACGATGTCCAGCTCGCCAGGGGCGAAGGGCGTCCCCCCCGTCTTGGCCAAACTGCGGCGCAGCGCCTCGGCGGGGTCCGTGCGGGCGGGCTGGGGCGCGCCGCCGCCATAGGCGAAGGCGCGGTTGCCCTTGCGGTCGGCGGCGGTCAGCTTTGCGCCGCCGGCCTCGACCTCCAGCTTGAGGTCCACCGGCACGCGCGGGCGCTCGCGCCGGTACAGCTCCCGCAGGGCGGGCAGGGTGCGGCGGGTCTCGGCGGCGTCGGCCTCGCTGCGGGTGCCGAACATCGTGCCGTCGATCCTGCCGTCCAGATAGCCCGAAGTAAAGCCCGAGCGGCTGAAGGCGTTCTGCAGCAGGGCGCGGTCGTAGGCGCGGCCCTCACGGCCGGCAAGGCAGGCGTCCACCGCCGCGGCCACGTACTCCGGCGTGCGCAGGCGGCCCTCGATCTTGGCCGAGGCCACGCCGATGGCCTGCAATTCGTCCAGCCGGCCGATGACCGAGTTGTCCTTGAGGGAGAGGTGGTGCGCTTTGCCGGGCCGGCCCTCGGGCAGGTCGTTTGCGTCAAAGGGCAGGCGGCAGGGCCCCGCGCAGGAGCCGCGGTTGCCGCTGCGCCCGCCCAGGAAGGCGGACATATAGCACTGGCCGCTCATGCTCATGCACAGCGCCCCGTGCACGAAGCACTCCGTCTCGATGCCGCAGCCCCTGGTGATGCGCTCGATCTCGGCGAGGCTGAGCTCCCGCGCCAGGATGACGCGGGCAAAGCCCAGCTCCGCCATTTGCAGCGCGCCTTCGAGGGTGTGCACGCTCATCTGGGTGGATGCGTGGCGCGGCAGCTGCGGCGCGATGCGGCGGCACAGCCCGGCCACCGCCATATCCTGGCAGATGACCGCGTCGGCCCCGCTGGCCGCCACTGCGCGCACCGCGGCGGCCAGGGCCTCCAGCTCGCCGGCATAGACGGTGGTGTTCATGGCCACGTGCACCCGCACGCCGCGCGCGTGGCAAAAGCGCACCGCCCCGCACAGGCTGGCCGCGTCGAAGTTGCCCGCGCCGCTGCGGGCGTTGAAGCCCGCAAAGCCCAAATATACCGCGTCCGCGCCGCTGAAAACGGCCGCGCGGAGCATTTCTTCACTGCCCACCGGGGCAAGGATCTCGATCTGTGCCATTGCTTCTCCCACAGGCCCCGCGTCAGCCGTTCGGGGCCTCCTTCTCTTTTTCTTTGTCCTGATGGCGGCGCAGGCGGTCCAGCTGGTCCCGCAGGGCCGCGGCCTCCCGGCGCAGCGCCTCGTTCTCGGCCCGCAGCTTGTCCTCGGCGGTGCGGGCGCGGGCGGCGTCGGCGATATAGTCCTGGATCTGGCTGCGCATGTTCTCGGCGCTGCCGTTGCTCTTCTGGTACTCGTCCAGATAGTCCATCGCGCAGAACACCGCCGCCTTGGTCACGGGCAGGCTGGGGTTGGCCTCCATCAGCTTCGCGATGTCCCGGTCGAGCTTATCGGCCAGGGAGGTGATGTACTTTTCCGAATCGGTGGTGGCGAAGGCGTACTGCGCCCCCGCGATGTTCACCCGCACTTTGTTTACCATAGCAGCCTCGCTTTCCGGCCCAAGCCCCGCCTCTTGTTCATACAAGGCAGGGCCGCGGGAGTTTCTCCTGCCATTACTCCCCGAGTTTCCCCCTTTGCGGGGGCGGCGCGGGGCGGCAGGGCCTTGATCGTTTGCCACTATTATAATATAATCGGGCCCCGAGAGAAAGAGCAAATTGAAAATTTCTGTATTTTCAGCACAAAGTTTCCCTCGAAAATATAGAGGATACGGAAAAAATACGACTTTTTCTTGCATT
>CALXGZ010000219.1 GCA_944387975.1 uncultured Faecalibacterium sp. | reverse complement strand
TTGCCCAGCTTGCCGATCTCGCCGCGGTACATGGCCTCGGGGTCGGCGTACTTGTGCACCTCGATCCACTCCTTGCAGGTCTTCAGGTCGTAGGCCGCGTAGGGGTGGATGATGGCCACGTAGCTGTCGCCCAGGGTGTCGGCGTTCATCGCGCCCAGCTGGGCCGCCGCCTGGAAGAACAGCTTCGGGGTCAGCTTGCAGTCCAGCGTCAGGGCCGCGCGGCTGGTGACGGCGGTCTCGCCGCTGGCGGTCACCTTGGGCGCGTAGATGACGTTGGTGCCGCCGGCCAGCACGTCCCGGGTGATGGTGTCGAGGGTGCGGCCCGCCTGGCTGGCCAGGATGCGGGTGGCCTGCACGACGTTGTTGTCGATGGCGGTCATCTGCAGCACGTCGGTCAGGGGGGTCCAGCCGCCGTACTGGTGCAGGTCGCTCTTGACGATCGAGACGGTCAGCGCCTGGCCGTCGGGGGTGACGCCCTCGGTCAGGGGGGTGGTCGCCTTGGGCAGGCTGTCGTACTTGCGGAACTCGATGGTCTTGCCGCCGCCCACCGGCACGGGGTAGTAATCGGCGAACTGGTCGTGCACCAGACGGGGCTCGGCCTGGTCGATGAGGCGCTTCTCATAGAAGGTCTTCATCTCGTTGCTCATGGTCTGGGTGGTGTTCAGCAGGCCGGCGGTGGTCTCCGCCTCGGCGAACAGCTGCAGGTCAAAGGGGCGTTCGTACAGTTTCATGTCGTTCATCCTTTCTTTGTCGTATGCTTTCCGGCCCTGGGCCGGCTCGTACCTTGTTTTACAGGCGGATCCTGGCCCCGTGCAGCGCTTCGCGCTCCAGGGCCTCGCGCTGGGCGCGGGTCATGCGGCCCACGTCGGGCCCGGTGGCCGCCGCGCCGCGGCTGTGGATGCCGTTTTCGGCCGGGCGCGCGCCGCGCTGGCGCACCCGGTCCACCACGCCCTGCTCGACGGCGCGGGCCGCGCCGGCCATCAGCCTGTCGTAATAGGCCGCGCGGTAGGCCTCGTGCATGCGCATGCCGGGCATACGCATCATCCGGCGCATGGCGGGGTCCTTCAGCGCCTCCCGGAAGGAGTAGCCCGGGTCTCCCTTGCGCATCTCGGCTTCCTCCAGCGCCCAGCGCCGGTGCAGCCAGCGGATGAAGCGCCCCGCCTCCCCGATGCCCAGCATCGGCTCCACCGGGGGCCGGGCGGGGGCGTCTTTCCTGGCGGGCGGCGGCGCCGGCTCCTCCTCGCGGGCGGGCCCGGGCTTGCGGCGCAGGGTGCCCGCCGCGCGGGCCTGGCGCTCCTGCGCGCGGCTGAGGGCGGGGCCCCTGCGCCCCTTGCCCCCTGCGAAGAGCTGCAGGTCCACCATGCCTTCCTCGCCGCTGCGGCTGGTGTCGGCAAAGCGCAGGTTATCCGGGTAGCGCTCGGCCAGCAGGGCCAGGCCCGCCTTCGCCAGCGCAAAGCCGCCGGCCAGCCGCTCGTTCTCCTCCCGGCAGGGGCCGGGGGCGGCGGTCACCGTGACGCGGGGCCCGCCGGGGCCGTCCGCCGCCGCGCAGTCCGCCTTGCCCGCGCCGGCCGCCAGGCTCACCAGGGCCTGCATCAAGATGCTTGCCCCGGCGCAGACGATGTCCTGCCCGGCGGGGGCATAGTTCGCGTGGCCCGCCACGCTCAGCCGCCGGGTGACGCCGGCCGGGCCGTCCAGTTCGCTGTACACTGCTTTGATCATACTTGCTTTCTCCTTCCGTTGATGTTCATGGCGCGCCGGGCCGCGTCGGCGGGGCCGGCGGGGCGCGCAGCGCGCGGCGCATATCTGCCTTTTGCGGCCGGGGCCGCCTGCCGCGCCGCCTGTACGGCCTGCGCCGCTTTGGCCAGCCCCGTCAGCTGCTGCTGCGCCCTTTGCAGCTGCCGGGCCAGGGTGCCGTTCTGCCGCACCCGCTGGCGCACCTTCTCGATCCCTTCAAAGTCCATCATGTCGAGGGCCGCCAGGGCCGCGTCGGCGTTGGCGGGGTTGAAAAAGCCCAGCTGGTAGCACTCCTTTGCCGTCTCGTTCTGCGTCAGGCGGCTGAAGGCCGATTTCTTCGCCGCCGCGATCGTGATGTCGAACACCGGCTCCCGGCTGCCCAGCTCGACGCCGGCCAGGCTGCGCGCCGGCACGGGCCGCAGCGCCGCGGCGCTGAAGGGCACGTACACGTTCTGCCCCTGTTCCCCCGTGATGCGGAAGATGCGCTCCTCGTCGTAGAACTGCCGCATCAGGTCGATCACCAGATAGCACTCCCGGGCGAAGGCGCGGTACGCGCTTTTGATCATGTCGCGGCTCAGCTTGCTGCCCGCCTCCTGCAAGGCCGCGATGGCCGACGCCGCCGTCACCCCGCCCGAGGTGCCGCCCTGGCTGACGTCCCGGTTGCCGCTGATCTCCTTCAATTCGTCCACGCGGCTGTTGCGGTAGGTGATCGAGCTTGCCTGCAAGCCCGCCGTCTGCATCTGGTGGAAGCTGTCGTCGCTCAGCCGCCCCGTCACATGGACGATGTCGCGGCTGAAATCGGCCAGCTCCTCCTCGTTGACGCCGGCCGCGTCGCTCAGCACATAGCGCTGCTTCGACGCCAGCAGGACGTTCTCGTCCATCGCCTGGTTCATCCTGTCGATGGAGGTCTGGCAGTCCTTCATCACGTCGATGTAGCCGAAGCCCGCCGGGCTGTCCTCCTCCTGGAACAGCACGTCGAACACGAAGGGGTATTTGCCGTGGTCGTAAAAGCCCCGTTCGGCCAGGCGCGGGTCGTTCTCGCTGGCGTACAGCACCACCCCGTTGCAGAACTTGCAGTAGTGCACCAGCTCTTTGCCGCCGGGGCCCGGCTTTTTGTAGTACCAGTCCACCACCACGCTCTTGTCGGTGGTGTCGATCGAGTCGTCGTGGATGTACCGCGCCGCGTCGATGGTGCCGCCGGTATGGCCCCGCAGCTGGGGCCAGCGCTCGGCCAGCTGGGCCGAGTCCTCCAGGCTCAGGCTGAAAAAGTGCGGGCTGTCCTGGATGTCCATGATCCCCGGCTCCCAGTACAGCATCAGCAGGTTCATCGAGCGGATGGCGATCTCGCCCAGGCCCCCGCGGGCCGCCGGGTCCCAAAAGATGCCCTTGACGCCGGTGCCCTGCTTGAGCTTGCGCCACCAGCTGTCGGAGTAGACCTGCTCGTAACCGGCCTGCTCCAGCACCACCGGCAAAATGCTCGACAGGGTGCGGGCGGTGGCCTCGTCGTCGGCCGCCCGGGGCAGCACGCAGGGCTCGGGGTAGTTGTCCATCGCGTCGGCGTGCTTGCTGGCGATCGAGTTGAACAGCCACCCGCTGGAGGGCTGGGGCTTGCCCGCCATCATGTGGTTTTTGTACTGCTTCCAGTGCGCCATGCGGAACCACAGCTCGTTGTCGATCAGCCGCCGGTCCAGCGCGGCCTTGCCGGCCTTGTACTTGTGCAGGATGCGCTCGGCCTCGGCGGCCTGGTCCGGCCCCACCGGGGGCGCTGCCTGCGTCAGAAAGTCCTGTTCCATCGTTTTCACCTCAAATTCTGTAAAATGCCGCATGGCCCTTCCGTTTCGGCAGCAGGTCCAGCGGGTCGTCGGCGGGCTTTTGGGGCCCGGGCCGCACGGGCGGGCTGATGGGGTTTTCCATCAGGA
Source organism: uncultured Faecalibacterium sp. (assembly GCA_944387975.1). GTDB lineage: Bacteria > Bacillota > Clostridia > Oscillospirales > Ruminococcaceae > Faecalibacterium. The sequence continues at coordinate 10,331 of CALXGZ010000219.1, read as the reverse complement.
CGTAGCGGCACTCGTCGTAGATGTGGTCCTCCTGGCGGCTGTCCACATCCTCGACCCTGCTTTCGTCGTAGACGAGGGCCGGGATGGTCCTGATGAAGTGCCTGCATGTGCGGAACACCTGGAACATCGGCCGCCCCTCCCCGTCGAAGGCCAGGCGGTAATGCAGCTGCATCTTGCCGGCCAGGCGGGTGTTGTCCGCCGCGGCCCAGCGCACGCGGTTCGGCGGCCTTTCCATCATGGCGGCGATGCTCTCGCCCCGGCTCTCGTCGAAGATGGCTGGGTCCGCCACGCCCCGGATCACCCTGCCGCGCAGCATCGGGTCGCTCTGTTCGGCCTCGCGGATGCGCCGCGCCTGCTCGACGGGGTCCAGCCGCAGCCCCTCGTTGGGGCGGCCGCTGCAGCCGTACAGCTCCTTGATGCGGTAGATGCGCCCGTCCTCGTCCACCGCGTACCACCCCACCGAGAAGGGCCGCGAATAGCCGAAGTCGTAGCCCCGCCAGATGCGCCAGTGCTGCGGGATGGCGAAGGGCTCCACCACATGGGTCCAGCGCTGGTCGCGGTAGTGCTCGGGGTCGTCGCGCCATTCGGTGAACACCTGCCCCGAAAAGCTGTCCCAGCTGCCGTACAGCAGGGCCTGCTTTTCCGCCTCGGGCAGGGCCGCGAGGTTCGCCAGGTAGTCCGGGTCGTTGGCCAGCAGGGCGGGGTTGTCAAAGACGCTGGACGGGATGAACACCCGCGCCCGCCGGTACGTGCGCACCGTGCCGTCGGGCATGCGCACCTTGTGCTCCTCCAGGATGGGGGTACCGGGCGGCGCCGGCGTGATGAAGCGCTCCTTCACCCAGCCGTGGCCCACGCCGCCGGGGTTCGTGGTGGCGCGCATGTACACCCGCGTGCCGGGCCCGGTGGGGCGGTTGCGGCTCATCATGTAGCTGTACTCCTCCCACTCAAAGTGGGTCAGCTCGTCAAAGCCGATGAAGTCGAAGGCCTTGCCCTGGTAGTTCGTGCGGTCCTTCGTGTACTGCATCGAGCCGAAGTAGAGCTTCGCCCCGCTGGGGAACAGCCATACGTGGCTCGCAGCGTTGTACTGCGCCCCCGGGAAAGCCCGCCGGTAATAGTTCATGCTCTTGTCCACCAGGTCGCTCAGCTGCGGGTAGGTCTTGCGCAAGATCAGCCCCCGGTAATGGGGGATGTGCGCCTGCCGCAGCGCCTCGATCACCAGCGCGTCGCTCTTGCCGCCGCCCGCCGCGCCCCCGTACAGGGCCTCCGGCTCGGGCCGTTCCATAAAGGCCCGCTGCCGCGGCTGCGGCTGCCATACGATCACAGGCCGGTCCATGTCGTTTCCTCCTTTCCGTCCGCCGCCTGCGGCAGCAGCACCACGCCGTATTCGCCGGCTTCGGCGCCGCCGCCCTGTTCGCCCAGGCTTTTGGCCACGGCGGCCAGGTCCTTCAGCACCGCGGTGACCTCCTTCAGCGCCTTCATGTCGCCCGTGCCTTCCGCCTTCCTGCGGGCGTCGAGGGCTTTCGCCTCCTTCGCCAGCAGGCCGCTCAGCAGGTCTGTGGTGCGCTGCAAACTGCTCAGGCTGCCGTTTTTGTTTCGTGCCATGTTCTCGCTCCTTTCCGCCGTATCCCGGCCGCCTGACCACAGGGTACCACGCTTTGCCGCCTTGCGACAGTACAGCCTTTTGCGCGCATTTTTTGTTTCGAAAAACAACCGTTTTCTCTCAGAAAAACACAAAAAAAGCGGGCCGCCCCCCGGCGGCCCCTTTCCATCCCTCTTTCTATATGCTATACTTCTTACAGTTGCCTACATTTTCAGACAGGAGGTCCCTTCCCATGCCCCACAGCGAACGCAAACTCACCCCGGCCGAACAAAAGCGCAAAGCAGCCTTCGAGGCCACCTGCGCTGAAATGGCCCGGGCCGGTTACACCCAGAAAAACTTCCTCATCAACATCGTCCAGGCCAACACCCTGTCCGTCCTGATCATGCTGCCCTTCCTGGCGCTTGCCGCCTGGCTGTACAGCCCTTTTATCGCGACGGGCGGCAGCTTTTTCCGTGAAGTACATTTTCTTTTGCTCGTTGCCGTCTTCCTCGTCCTGCTGGTCGTCCATGAGTGCATCCACGGGCTGACCTGGGGCTGCTTTGCGCCGGATCACTTTGCCTCCATCTCCTTCGGCGTCATCTGGAAGGCCCTGACCCCTTACTGCACCTGCAACGCCCCGCTCAAGCGCTGGCAGTACGTCCTCGGCGCGGCGATGCCTACCCTTGTGCTGGGTCCCGGCCTGACCGCCGCGGCGGCCGCGTTCTCTCAAAACTGGCTGTTCCTGCTGGCCGAAATCTTGATCCTTGGCGGCGGCGGGGACGCCCTGATCATTTTGAAGATGCTCCGCTACCGCCCCGCGTCCGGCGAGGTCCTCTGCCTCGACCACCCTTATGAATGCGGCTTTGTCGCCTTCGAAAAAGCCGCCTGACCAACGGAGGTCCCCCATGAAACTTCTCTTCATCCGCCACGGCGAGCCCGACTACGCCCACGACACCCTGACCGAAAAAGGCTGGCGGGAGGCGCGGCTGCTGGCCGGGCGCATCGCGCCGCTGGAGGTCAAGCAGTATTACGTCTCGCCCCTCGGCCGCGCGCAGGACACCGCCCGCCCCACCCTTGCGCAGGCCGGCCGCACCGCCGTCACGCTGGACTGGCTGCGGGAGTTCACCGGCCGCGTCCGCAAGCCGAACCTCCCCGATCAGGACAGCATCGCCTGGGACTGGCTGCCCCAGGACTGGACGGCCGACGAGCGCTTTTTCAGCGATACCGCCTGGACCCAAAACGAAGTCATGGCGGCGGGCACCGCCCCGGCGGATTACGCCGCCGTCGTCCGCCAGTTCGACGCCCTGCTTGCCGGGCACGGCTACCGGCGGGACGGCCGGCTCTACCGCGCCGAACGCCCGAACAACGATACCCTCGTCTTTTTCTGCCACTTCGCGCTCGAGTGCGTCCTGCTCAGCCGGCTGATCAACGTCTCGCCCATGGTGCTCTGGCACGGCCTGTGCGCCGCGCCCTCCTCGGTCACCACCGTCGCCACCGAGGAGCGCCGCCCCGGCCTCGCCTATTTCCGCGTGCTGCAATTCGGCGATATCTCGCACCTTTACGCCAACGGCGAGCCGCCCTCCTTCATGGCCCGCTTCTGCGAGTGCTACGGCAACCCCGGCGAGATCTCGGACGACTGACAAACAAAAAACGGCATGGCCCCGCGGGACCACGCCGTTTTTATTTTGCTCAACAGGCCTTTGCCTGCCGGACCTTCATGCGCTGCCAGTTGATATAGCCGTAGATATCGTTGACGAAGAAGGCCGCAAAGCACGCCACCACCGAGATATAGCGGCTGTCATGGGCGCTTGCCAGCGTCCACAGCACGATCAGCACCAGGTCGTTCGCCGCATAGGCCAGCGCAAAGTACGGGCTGCGCCGGAAGGTGAGGTACACCGCCAGAAAGCTCGTCGTCACCGACACCGTGCTGGGCACAAGGTTCGCCGTGTCAAAGTAGGCCAATATAAAGTAGAACAGCGCCGTCACCGCCGCCGCGCCGGCGCACATCCAGGCGGCCTCCCGGCGGCTGATCGCGTTCACCTTCACCTCGGCGCGGTTGCCGTTGTAAGGGTTCTTCATCCAGGCGATCAGCGCGAACAGCGCCATCGGCATCGTCATGCCAAGGTAGGTGATCATCTCGCCGTAGTAGGCGAAGGTGTAGGAGATCGCGCCGTACAGCAGGCTGAACGCCACCGCCAGCGCCTGCCCGAAGGGGTTGCCCTTCGCGTTGAAGATCAGCGACGTGACCCCGATCAGCGAGGCGCCAAGGGTCATATAGCTCTCCCGGTCGAAGATGCAGAAGGAAACGATGATAAACCCCGCCGACGCGCCCCAGAGCAGTTTTTCGTTTCTCGAAAAATAGCCCTGGCCCATGTTCTTTTTCTGCATCAGCCCAGCGCCTCCACCGTGTCGAACAGCCCTTCCGCCCGCTCGATGGCCTCGCGGCTGCCGAAGGTGCAGCGCACGCCCGCGGCGATCTTATCCGCAAGCCCGGCGGCCTCGGCCTGCAGCCAGGGGCCGGTCACGCCGCAGAGGGCGGCCCGGTCGGCGGCGGCCAGCTCCGGCGTCACGCCGCAGAAGTAGCGCTGGTCGGCCTCCAGCGCCTGCTGGCGGGGCTTGCGGGGCGGGTCGGCCTGGGCCACCGTCCCCACGATGCACTCGCTCAGCGCCTCGGGGCTGAATTCGGTCTTTGCCACGGCGGCCGGGCCCTCGGCGTAGCGCCGGTAGGTGCCGGCGGCGTGCGGGTCGCGGTAGGTGTAGAACAGCTCATACACAGCGCTGTTCAGCATGCCCGCGCCGTAAGCGCCGCCCTGCTCCCGCAGCGCCTGCCAGAGGTATTCGTAGCTCATCACCTGGGCCAGCACCTTGCGGGCGGCGTCCGCGCCGGCGGCCGGCCAGGCCAGCACGTCGTAGTTCACCCCGCCCTGGATGATAAAGGCCTCGTGCCGGGGCGCGGGCAGCGGCTGGCTGTAGCTCTGGGCCGGGGCGCGGCCCGACGCCGCAAAGGGGCTTTCCGGCAGCAGCGCCCGCAGCCGGGCGCGGGCCGCCTCGCTGCCGTGGCAGCACACGGTCAGCGCGCAGCGGCGCAGGATCTTTTCCCGCACGGCCTCCAGCCTGGCCGCAAGGCCGTCCCAGTCCGCCGCCTCCAGCAGGCGGCAGATCAGCCGGTACATGCTCACGCCGCCGGTGCGCTCGGTCAGGGCCATCCGCGCCGAGAAGCCGCGGCACGCCCGCAAAATGGCGTGGTTGTGCCCGCTGCGGATGAAGTCCTGCTCGTAGTTCAGCTTCATCTGTTCCAGCGCCTGGCGGATGGCCGCGGCGGCCTGCGCGCCCGCCAGCTTCGTCTCGTACAGCAGCTCGCCCATCAGCTCGACTGCCTTGTCCACATTGCGCTCCAGCAGGCTGGCGCGGGCGGTCAGCTTGGCGATGCAGGGGGCCCCCGCCTGCCGCCCGGTCCAGATGTTGGTGGTGACGGTACTCTCGCCCAGCCAGGTGTTCCGCAGCGTGGTCAGCTCGATGGCGCTGTGCTTTGCGCTGTCCAGCTCGTCCAGCACCGCGGGCAGCAGGGCCGCGTAGTCCATCTCCTCGCCGCTCAGCGCGCCCAGGTCAAAGTAGAAGTTCACATACAAACTGCCCGCCGACGGCCGGCCCACCAGCTCGAGCCCGGCCACCTGTTCCACCTCCGCCGCGGGGAACTGCGGCGGCTGCCCCAGGTCCGCCACGGTCAGCGGGTGGTCCAGCCGCAGTTTGCCCTCCTGCCGGGCGCTGGGCGCATCGGCCGGGCGGGGCTTTTCGGGCAGCAGCGTCACCTCGACGGGCTCCGGCGCGAAAAGCTCCGCCAGCAGCTCGTCGTACCACTTTGTGCCCAGCTTGCCGCGCAAAAAGTCGAACACCGGCTCCGGCCGCAGGTCGGCCATGGGGTCGCCGCAGTGCAGCCAGCCGGTGGCCGCCTCGATGGCGGCCAGCACGCCGTCCGGCAGGCTGCCGGGGCGCTCGGTCACCTGGAACTCGAAATTGTTGATCGAGGCCGTCAGCAGCTCCACGGGGACGCCCCCGGCGCAGACGGCCGCCACCCCGGCCTTGACCGCCGCGGCAAAGCGGCCGGCCCGCTCCTTATCCGTGCCCTTCAGGATCAGCTCGATCACCGGCTGCTGCACCGACCCGTCGAAGCTCACGTCGATGTCGGCCCCGAGGTTTTGCTCCAGCAGGTACTTTTTCAGCGGGGACTGGTTCGTGCCCAGCAGCGCGTCCAGCAGGATGTTGACGGCGGTCTGCTTTTCCATCTCGTCAAAGCGGCCGGTGTACCAGCCCAGCGCGCACTGCACGGGGATGCTCTCGGGCGTGTCCGTCTCATAGACGACGGTCTTTTTCACGCCCGCCTGCGGGTACTGCAGCGGCGTGCGGGGCCGGGGCGCGCCCTTCGGCATATGGCGCAGGTACTGCTCGTCCAAAAAGGCCAGCTTCTCGCCCATATCCATCTTGCCGTACAGGGTGATGCAGCAGTTGTCGGGGCGGTAGTGGCGGCGGTAGATCTTCACGTACTGCTCGTAGCTCAGCCCCGGGATGGACGCCGGGTCGCCCCCGGACACAAAGCCGTAGCCGTTGTCGGGGAACAGCGCCGCGTCCATCGCGGCGTCCAGCCTGGCCTCGGGCGCAGCCAGCGCGCCCTGCATCTCGTTGTACACCACGCCGCTGAAATGGCCGTCCGCCTCCCGGTGCCAGCCCTCCTGCTCAAAGACGCTGCGCTCCGTCACGGCCAGCGGGCGGAACACCGCGTTCAGGTATACGTCCATCAAATTGCGGAAGTCCGCCTCGTTCGGCGTGGCGAAGGGGTACACCGTCTTGTCCGGGAAGGTCATCGCGTTCAGGAACGAGGCCATGCTGCTCTTGACCAGCTGCATGAAGGGCGAGGTCACCGGGTATTTCTCCGACCCCGCCAGCACCGAGTGCTCCAAAATGTGGAACACGCCCGTGTCGTCGCAGGGGAAGGTGCCGAAGCCTATGCCAAAGGCCTTGTTCTCGTCTTCGTTCTCGATCAGCAGGACCGTCGCCCCGCTGACGTCGTGCCGCAGCGTGGTGGCCACGCCGTGGAACAGGGGACTGTCCTCACGCAGCACCAGGCTGTAGCCGGGGTATTGCCGTACTTGTCCGTTCATGTCGTTCGTTCTCCTTATGGGGTGGTTTTTGTCCTATTGTATCATGCCCCGGCCCTGAAAGCAATCGCCCTGCGCCGGGGCGGCCTTTTTACGCCCTTTTGCCCGTTCGCCCGGCGCTGTGCACAAAAGCGACGCCTGTTTTTCGTCTGTTTTGCCGGTATGAGACCATTAAAATGTAGGGATACAGTACAAAATATTTCTAATTTTTGAACGCCGCATGTGATATACTACAAGCACGGTAACCAGTATTCCGCCGCTTTGTACAGTTGGGTTTGTGCAAAGTATCGCAACCCGGGCCTGTCCCCCGCCGGGGGTGGGCGGTCCCCCGCGGACAGGCCCCCAAGCCAGAAAAGGAGAGAGTCATTCTATGGCAAACACCGGTACCGCCGTGCGTCCCTTCGGCATGAGGGATAAGCTCGGCTACATGTTCGGTGACTTCGGCAACGATTTCACCTTCATGCTTTCTTCCAGCTTCATGATGGTGTTCTACACCGACATCATGGGCGTGCCCGCCGCGATCGTCGGCCTGCTGATGATGGTGGCCCGCTTCGTGGACGCCTTCACCGACGTGGCCATGGGCCAGATCGTCGACCGCGCCAAGCCCACAAAGGACGGCCGTTTCCGCCCCTGGATCAAGCGGATGTGCGGGCCCGTGGCCATCGCCTCCTTCCTGATCTACCAGTCCGAGTTCGCCGGCATGCCCATGGCCTTCAAGGTCGTGTGGATGTTCGTCACCTACATCCTGTGGGGCTCCATCTTCTATACCTCCATCAACATCCCCTACGGCTCGATGGCTTCCGCCATTTCGCCCGAGGCCAATGACCGCACCCAGCTGTCCACCTTCCGCAGCATCGGCGCCACCCTGGCCAACCTCGTCATCGGCACCGCCACCCCGCTGCTGGCCTATGAGACCGTCAACGGCACTCCTCAGCTCAGCGGCAGCCGCATGCTGTTCATGGCCGGCCTGTTCAGCGTCTGCGCCATCATCTGCTATATCATCTGCTTCAACCTGACCACCGAGCGCGTCGTCATCCCCGCCAAGACCGAAAAGTTCGAGCCGGTCGCCCTGATCAAGCGCATCTTCACCAGCCGCTCGCTGTTGGGCATCATCCTGGCGGCCCTGTGCCTGCTGCTGACCATGCTCACCATGACCGGCATGAACCCCTACATCTTCCCCTACTACTTCAAGAACACCGCCGCCCAGTCCGCAGTCGCCATGTGTTCGTCCATCGCGTCCCTGTTCGTCGTCGCGCCGTTGGCTACCATGCTGGCCACCAAGATCGGCAAGAAGGAGACCGCTATCGCCGGCTCTCTCTTCGGCGCGGCCGTCTATCTGGTCTGCTTCATCCTGCATCCTGAAAGCGGCTGGGTCTACCTTGGCTTCTACACCGTCGCTTACGCTGGTCTGGGCCTGTTCAACACCATCGTCTGGGCCATGATCACCGACGTCATCGACGACAGCGAGGTCAAGAACGGCGTCCGCGAGGACGGCACCATCTACTCCGTCTACTCCTTCGCCCGCAAGCTGGGCCAGGCCTTCTCCGCCGGCCTGATCGGCGCGCTGCTGGGCATGATCGGCTACTCTGCCGCCACCCAGCAGGACCCCGCCGTCCTCAGCGGCATCTACAACATCGCCTGCCTGGCCCCCATCATCGGCTTCACCGTCATCGCTCTGGTCCTGTGGTTTGTCTACCCCCTGAGCAAGAAGGTGGTCGACGGCAACGTCGAGACCCTGAAGGCCCGCCGCGCCGGCAAGTGATCCCCAAAAGCACGTTCCGACTCTTCCAATATCATGCTCTGACCTCCTAGCCACATAGGCAGGAAAGCCCCCCGTCGACCGCCGGGGGGCTTTTCTGCTGCGCCGGGCCGGCCGCCCGCCTTTTTTGAACGGGCCGGAAACTTTTTGTGAAAGCCCTTGCCAATTCGCCGCCGGGCCGTTATACTGGTAGACCGAACGTCAAAAAACAGGAGGGCTGACTGTGAGGCCCAAGATCATCGCACACCGGGGCGCGTCCCACCTTGCGCCCGAAAACACCGTGGCCGCCTTCCGGCTGGCCGCCGCCATGGGCGTGGACGGCATCGAGTTCGACACCCTTTTCACCGCGGACGGCCACCTGGTGGTCCATCACGAATACATCACCGACCTGCACGCCAACGCGAACGAGGTCATCCCCTGGCGCACCCTCGACGAGCTGCGCGCCCTCGACTTCGGCAGCTGGAAGGACCCCCGCTGGGCCGGCGAAAAGATCCCCACCTTTGCCGAGGCGCTGGAGGCCTGCAGCGCCGTGGACACCATCCAGGTGGAGTTCAAGTCGCCCCTGGGGGCCAACGCCACCACCGACCAGGACGCCTTTGCCGAGCGCATCCTCGAAGAGGTGGAAAGCTCGGGCCTTGCCGACAAGATCGTCATCACTTCATTCAACCACGGCATCCTCAGCCGGGTGAAAAAGCTCGCCCCCCAGCAGCGGGTGGGGGTGCTCACCCTCAACTCGGTGGATTCCTACCTGGCCCCGCCGCCGGCCCTGCTGCAGGCGCTGGGCATCGTCGACGGCCCCGAGGCCGCCGCCCTGCAGGAAAACGGCATGGAAAACGGCCTGCCGCCCGCCGCCGTGCCGGCCCTGCGCCAGCTGGTGGATATGGCCCAGTACGTCACCCTGAACGGGGACGAGACCTCGCCCCTGCGCTGGGTGATCGACCGCCTGTGGGCCCTCACCTCCGACCACCCCGGCGAGAACCCCCTCGAGCTGCTTTTCTGCATGGCCTCCCAGCACGACCTGCCCTCGTACCTGGCCGGCCTCGACTTTGTGCCCGAGGTGCTCAGCTGCCAGTACAACACCTGCTTCCGCGACCTGGACCTGGTGCAGAAGGTGCAGGCCACCGGCGTCGAGGTGGCCCCCTGGCCCGTGGACGGCGTCTTCGACCTGAAAAGCATCCTCGCGATGGACCCCGTCACCATCGTCACCAACCGCCCCGAACGCCTGTTCCAAATGCTGGACCCCGCCTGGACCATGCCCGAGGCGGCCGCGGCGCTTCTCGCGTCCCCCTCCGCCGCGCGCGCGGGTGGCTATGCGGAAGAAATTTGAAAAAACACGGATTTGTCATGTTTTTCGCTTGACAAATCCGTTTTCTTCGGGGATAATAGTTTTGTATCGAATTGTTCTTGGGCCGACAGTTCAAGCTTGCGACCGTTCCGCCGCAGAACTGTCCGGCCGCGAACAGCCAAAGGAGTATCACGCCATGTGCACAGACCTTGTCCCACCGCTGCCCATTGAAGATTCCGTGCCGTCCAAAGACCTGCCCCAGGTCATCCCGGCCCAGATGCGCCGGGTGAATAACCTCATCTCCCGCCGGGTCAACTACTACAGCCGCGAAAACGGCGTCGAGGACGTCACCGCCATGCACGGCTGGATCCTGGCCTATCTCTACCAGTACCAGGACCGGGAGATCTTTCAGCGGGACATCGAGCGGGCCTTTTCCATCACGCGCTCCACCGTCACCAATATCCTGCAGCTGATGGAGAAAAAGGGCTACATCCGCCGGATGAGCGTCCCGCAGGACGCCCGCCTCAAGCGGCTCGTCCTGACCGAAGCCGGGGC
>CALXGZ010000218.1 GCA_944387975.1 uncultured Faecalibacterium sp. | reverse complement strand
TGTACATCAACACCGGCCTGCTGATCGTGCTGCGCGTTTTGTGCGCGGTGGCCTTCAGCTCCATGGCGGGCTACGCCTTCGCCAAGCTCCACTTCCCCTGCAAGAACCTGCTGTTCTCCATCATCCTGATCCAGATGATGCTGCCCAGCCAGATCTTCATCACCCCGCAGTACCTGATGCTGGCCAAGATGGGCCTGACCAACTCCATCTTCGCGCTGCTGTTCCCGGGCCTTGTGTCGGCCTTCGGCACCTTCTTTTTGCGGCAGTCGTACCTGGCCATCCCCAACGAGATCGCCGAGGCGGCCTACCTGGACGGCTGCAACAAGTGGCAGGCCTTCTATAAGGTCATGCTGCCGCTGACCGGCTCCAGCATGGCGGCGCTGGCCATCTTCACCGCGGTGTTCGCCTACTCCGACCTGATGTGGCCGCTGATCTGCAACACCGACCTGAATATGATGACCCTGTCCGCCGGCCTGTCCACCCTGAACGGCCAGTTCACCACCAACTTCCCGGTGCTGATGGCAGGCAGCCTGCTGGCCATGATCCCGATGGTGGTCCTTTACCTGATCTTCCAGAAGCAGTTCATCCAGGGCATCGCCATGACCGGCGGCAAATAAGCCGCGGCCCGCGCCCCCTCCTTCACTGCCTGGCTGACAACACACACACGTGAAAAGGCGCCCGGCCCACCCAACGGCTGGGCGCTCTTTTCCGCGTCATAAACATTACACAAGGAGGATACCGCCCATGAGTATCCGCATCGACCGCGAAAGCGGGCTGATCACCCTGCACACCGCCCACACCAGCTACCAGCTGTGGGCCGACGGCCTCGGCGTCGTCCATCACCTGTACTATGGCCCCGCCATCGGGGACTGCGACCTGCGCGGGCTGGAGTTCTATTCGGACTGCGGCTTTTCGCCCCAGCCCGCCGGCATGGACCGCCAGCGCGACTACTCGCTGGACAACCTCTGCCAGGAGTACACCGGCAGCGGCGTCGGCGACTTCCGCATCGGCTGCGTGCGCCTGGCCGGCCCGGACGGCAGCCGCACGGCGGACTTCCGCTTCGTCTCGGCCGAGGCCGTGCCCGGCAAGTACGCCCTGCCCGGCCTGCCCGCCGCCTTTGACGGGGACGGCAGCTGCGAGACGCTGCGCCTCAAGCTGAAAGACAGCGTCAACGGCCTGGCCGTCACCCTGCTGTACGGCGTCTTTGCGGCGGCCGACGTCATCACACGGGCCGCCCTGTTTGAGAACGAGGGCGCCGCCCCCATCCGCCTGGACAAGGCCGCCTCCGCCTGCCTGGACCTGCCCTTCGGCCAGTGGGAGCTGATCCACTTCCAGGGCCGCCACTGCATGGAGCGCCAGCCCGAGCGCGTGCCCCTGGGCCACAGCGTGCAGACGCTGCGCTCGGCCCGCGGCGCGTCCAGCCACCAGCACAACCCCTTCGCCATCCTGGCCGCGCCCCACGCCACCGAGACCGCCGGCGAGTGCCTAGGCGCGATGCTGGTGTGGTCCGGCAACTTCAAGATCGAGTGCGAGGTCAACCAGATGCAGTCCACCCGCCTGGTGGCCGGCGTCAGCGACGACGATTTCAGCTGGACGCTGGAGCCGGGGGCGCAGTTCGCCGCGCCGGAGGTGCTGTTCAGCTACAGCGACGCCGGCCTGAGCGAGCTTTCGGCCCGCTACCACAGCTTTTTGCAGCGGCACATCGTCCGCAGCGCCTGGCGCGATAAGCCCCGCCCCGTCCTGATCAACAACTGGGAGGCCACCTACATGGACTTCGACGCCCAGCGCATCTGGGACATCGCCCGCCAGGCCAAGGCCCTGGGCGTTGAGATGCTGGTGCTGGACGACGGCTGGTTCGGCGACCGCAGCGACGACGCCAGCGGCCTGGGCGACTGGCAGTTCAATGAGAAAAAGCTGGGCTGCACCTTCGCCGAGCTGATCGGCCGCGTGCGGCAGATGGGCCTTTTGTTCGGCCTGTGGATCGAGCCGGAGATGGTCTGCGCCAACACCGCGCTCTATGCCGCCCACCCCGACTGGGCCCTCAGCGTGCCGGGCCGCGCGCCCTCCACCGGCCGCAGCCAACTGGTGCTTGACTTGGGCCGGCCGGAGGTGGTAGACTATCTCTACCATACCTTCCACCGGCTGCTGGCAGAGCACGACATCGCCTACATCAAGTGGGACATGAACCGCAACATGACCGACGTCTACAGCCGCGCCCTGCCCCCCGAGCGCCAGGGCGAGACCGCCCACCGCTACATGCTGGGCCTGTACGAGCTGCTGGGCCGGCTGACGCGGGACTTCCCGCAGGTGCTGTTCGAGGGCTGCGCCGGCGGCGGCGGCCGCTTCGACGCGGGGATGCTGTATTACTTCCCGCAGATCTGGTGCAGCGACGACACCGACCCCATCCACCGCATCAAGATCCAGTACGGCACCTCCTTCGGCTACCCGCCCTGTACGATGGGCAGCCACGTCTCGGCCTCGCCCAACCACCAGAGCGGCCGCAGCACCCTGCTGTCCACCCGGGCGGTGGTGGCGATGGCCGGCGCCTTCGGCTACGAGCTGGACCTGCAAAAGCTGACCGATGATGAAAAAGAGATGGTCAAGGCGCAGATCGCCCGCTATAAGCAGCTGCAGCCCCTGCTGCTGCAGGGCCGCTGCGAGCGGCTGACCGACGCCTTGACCGACCCCTGCTTCACGGCCTGGCAGTTCACCTCGCCCGACCGCAGCAAAGCGGCCGTCAGCGTCGTCGTCGTCGACCCCCAGGCCAACCCCTGGCCCATCCACATCCGGCTGCGCGGGCTGGACCCCGCCGCCCTCTACCACGAATCCCTCACCGAGCGCGTCTATACCGGCGCGGCCCTGTGCCAGGCCGGGCTGACGCTGCCCATCATGCAGGGCGATTACCCCGCCGTGCAGATCATGATCGAAAGGACGGAATCTGTATGACCCAACAGGAGCAGGCTGTGTTCCAGCAGCGGCTGGCCCGCCACCACGACGAGCTGCGCTGGCTGTATATGGAGCTGTATGACAACGGCTCGATGTTCGCCGAGCTTTGCGATCAAATGTACCGCTACGCCGAGGCCCGCAGCGCCGCGCTGAAAGCCCGCGACGCCGCCCGCGAGGCCGCGCCGGACTGGTACAAGCACCGTGACCTTCTGGGCATGATGCTGTACATCGACAACTTTGCCGGCAACCTCGACGGCGTGCGCGCCAAGCTCGACTACCTCGAGGAGGCCGGCGTCAACTGCCTGCACCTGATGCCTTTCCTGGATACGGCCAAGGGCCGGGACGACGGCGGCTACGCGGTGGCGGACTTCCGCACCGTGCGGCCGGACCTCGGCACCATGGACGACCTCGAGCAGCTGACCGCCGCCTGCCACGACAAGGGCATGAACGTCTGCATGGACTTCGTCATGAACCACACCAGCTGCGACCACGAGTGGGCGCGGCGGGCCAGGGCCGGGGACGGCGAATACATGAGCCGCTACTTCTTCTTCGACAATTACGACATCCCCGCCGAGTACGAAAAGACCTGCCCGCAGGTCTTCCCCACCACGGCGCCGGGCAACTTCACGCAGCTGCCGGACGGCCGCTGGGTGATGACCACCTTCTACCCCTACCAGTGGGACCTGAACTACGCCAACCCCCGCGTGTTCAACGAGATGATGTACAATTTTTTGTACCTCGCCAACCGCGGCATGGACGTCATCCGCATCGACGCGGTGCCCTATATCTGGAAAGAGCTGGGCACCCCCTGCCGCAACCTGCCGCGGGTGCACACCATCGTGCGCATGATGCGCATGATCAGCGAGATCGTCTGCCCCTCGGTCATCCTGCTGGGCGAGGTGGTCATGGAGCCCGTCAAGGTGGTGCCCTACTTCGGCACGGTAGATAAGCCCGAGTGCCACCTTTTGTACAATGTCACCACCATGTGTACCACCTGGCACACGGTCGCCACCCGCGACACGCGCTTGCTGCGCCAGCAGCTGGACAGCGTCAACAGCCTGCCCAAGCAGTACGTCTTCCTCAACTACCTGCGCTGCCACGACGACATCGGCTGGGGCCTGGACTACGCCAGCCTGCGCGCCTGGGGCATGGAGGAGGTGCCGCACAAAAAGTACCTCAACGCCTTCTTCCAGGGGCAGACGCTCGGCAGCGTCAGCCGCGGCGAGCTGTACAACGACGACCCCACCACCGGCGACGCGCGCTTTTGCGGCACCACCGCTAGCATGTGCGGCTTGGAGGCGGCCCAAACGCCCGAGGCGGAGGACAGCGCCGTCCGCTTCGATCTGTGCCTGCACGCGATGATGCTGTTCCAGTCGGGCATCCCCATGCTGTACAGCGGCGACGAGATCGCCCAGCTGAACGACTACAGCTACAAGGCCGACCCCGCCAAGGCCGCCGACAGCCGCTATGTGCACCGGGGCCGCCTGCCCTGGGCCCGCGCGGCCCAGCGCACGGACAGCGCCAGCCCGGCCGGGCGCGTCTTTACCGGCCTGCGCGAGCTGGAGACCGTGCGCCGCCACAACCCCGCCTTCGAGGCCTCCGCCGACGCCGGCACCCTCGACACGGGCAGCCTGGCCGTGCTGGGCATCCGCCGCGCCGCCGAGGGCGAAGAGCTGATCGGCCTGTTCAACTTTGGCGGCGAGGCCCACAGCGTGCCCCTGCCCGCCGGCGACTACGCCGACATGCTGACCGGCGAGCCCCACAGCGGCAGCGCCCCGCTGGAGCCCTACGGCTTCGCCTGGCTGCAAAAGCAGTAAGCCCCATCCTACCTTATATTATAGCCTACGGCCGTCTGCCCCGCCCGGGGCGGGCGGCTTTTTGCGGGTTTGCGTCCCGCGCCAAAACCTGCTATAATAGCCCCAAAGACAAAACGACAGGAGGTGCAGTTTTATGCAAGGCAAGATCTATACCACCCCGCTGGGGGATATCCACTACTGGACCGACTTTTCCGCGCCGGACCCGCTCACCCTGGTCATGCTGCCGGGGCTGACCGCCGACCACCGGCTGTTCGATCTGCAGGTCAAGGCTTTTGCCGGACGGTACCGGCTGCTGGTGTGGGACGCGCCGGCGCACGGGGCGTCGCGGCCCTTCCCGCTGGAGTTCAGCATGATGGACCTGGCCGCCTGGCTGCACGGCATCCTGCGGCAGGAGGGCGTCGAGCGCTTTTGCCTGATAGGGCAGTCCCTGGGCGGCTATGTGGCCCAGTGCTTTTTGCAGGCATACCCCGGCGAGGCCGCAGGCTTTGTCGCCATCGACTCGGCCCCGCTCAAGCGCAGCTACGCCACCGGCTGGGAGATCGCCCTGCTGCGCCGCTGCGGGCCGGTCTACCGGCTGTACCCCTGGCGGGCGCTGCGCGTGGCCGGGGCCGACGGCTGCGCCGAGTCCCCCTACGGCCGCATCCTGATGCGCCACATGATGGACAGCTATTCCCCCGCCGAGTACGCCGCCCTGGCGGCCCACGGCTACCGTATGCTGGCCGACGCCAT
>CALXGZ010000217.1 GCA_944387975.1 uncultured Faecalibacterium sp. | reverse complement strand
CCCTGCCCCGAGCCGGGCTACACCGACGAGGTGATCATGGCCAGCGGCAGCTTTACCCAGGGCAGCACCATCGAGCTGAGCTGCGACGGCCCCATGCGCGCGCCCTACACCTGCTATTTGCAGGGCGGGTTGAACTTTGCCGCCAGCCGCGCCGGCGTGCTGCTGGCGGTGCAGAACGCGTATTTTTGATCGAGCGCGCCGTATAAAAACGGCAAGACGTAAAATATCTGGAAGGGAAGTTGATGTTATGAACACGAACGTTACACCCATCAGCCCGGAGCGGCTTGTGCAGATGGAGCAGGGCTACGCCGCCCGGCCGGAGCTGGCCGTGCTGTCGAACGCCATCAGCCGCACCGACCTGGACGACGCGGCCTTTGTGCCGGCCGCCGCGGCCAAGCTGCGCATGGACTTTTCGGTCACGGTGCCCACCACCGGCATCACGAACCAGAAAAAGAGCGGCCGCTGCTGGATGTTCTCGGTGCTGAACGCGCTGCGCGAGGTGGTGGTGCGCGAGCGCGGGCTGGAAAGCTTCGCCTTTTCGGCGGCGTACCTGGCCTTTTATGACAAGCTCGAAAAGGCGAACCTCTTCTATGAGAACATCCTGCACTTCGCCGGGCAGGAGCTGACCGACCGCGAGACCTGGAAGCTGCTGGACAGCCCCCTGCCCGACGGCGGCCAGTGGGACATGGTGGCAAGCCTTGTGCGCAAGTACGGCGTCGTGCCCGAGTGGGTCATGCCGGAGAACGTGCACTCCTCCGGCACGGCGCAGTACCGCAGCATCCTCGAGCGCAAGCTGCGCAAGGACGCGCTGGAGCTGCGGGAGCTGGCCCGCGCCGGCAAGGACACCGCCGCCCGCCGCGCGGCCATGCTGCAGGAGGTGTACAACGCCCTGTGCGTGCTGTACGGCCAGCCGCCCAAGACCTTCGACTTCGAGTACACCGACAAGGACAAAAACTACCACTGCGAGCGCGGCCTGACCCCGCAGGCCTTCTTTGAAAAGTACGTCCACTTCGACTTCGACGCCTACGTGCCGGTCATCGCCTCGCCCATCCATGAGCTGAACCGCACCTACTGCCAGCCTTTTATGGGCGACGTCGTGGAGGAGAACATGTTCTGGCTGAACCTCACCCAGCCCGAGCTGGAGGCGCTGACGCTGCGCCAGCTGCAGGCGGGGGAGCCGGTCTGCTTCAGCTGCGACTGCCACCCCGACCGCGACCGAGCCCACGGCTATTGGGACCCGGACAGCTTCCAGTACGGGGCCGTGCTGGGCGGGCTGGACCTCGAGATGGACAAGGCCAGCCGCCTGCTCAGCCGTGAAAGCACGATGAACCACTGCATGATGTTCTGCGGCGTCAACCTCGGCGCGGACGGCCGCCCCGACCGCTGGAAGATCGAGAACAGCTGGGGCGACGCCGCCGGCCAGAAGGGCTACTTCATCGGCAGCGAAAAGTGGTTCGCCGCGTACGTATACCAGTGCGTCATCCGCAAGGACCTGCTGGAGCCGGCGCAGCGCGCCCTGCTGGACCAGCAGCCCCTGCCCATGCCCCTGTGGGACCCGCTGGCCTGATGCAGCGGCTGTGCCCTTACCCCTCGCCCCTGGGGCCCATGCTGCTGGCCGCGGACGAAGAGGGGCTGACCGGGGCCTGGTTCGAGGGGCAGAAGCACTATGCCCGCGCCCTCGGCCCCGGCGCCACGGAAGGGGACAGTCCCGCCCTGGCTGCGGCGCGGCGCTGGCTGGATCTGTACTTCGCCGGGCGGGAGCCGGACTTCATGCCGCCGCTGCACCTGTGCGGCAGCGAGTTCCAGCTGGCGGTGTGGGAGCTGCTGCGGGGCATCCCCTACGGGCGCACCACCACCTACGGGGCCCTGGCCGGGCAGCTGGCCGCACAGCGGGGCGGCAGGGCCGTGTCTGCCCAGGCGGTGGGCGGCGCGGTGGGGCGCAACCCGGTGTCCATCCTGGTGCCCTGCCACCGCGTGGTGGGCGCGGACGGGGCCTTGACCGGCTACGCCGGCGGCCTTGCGCGCAAACGCAGCCTGCTGGAGCTGGAAGGGGCGAAGCCCGTCAAGCCTGTCAAATAAAAAACGGCCCCCGGCATAAAACCGGAGGCCCGTTTTATTTTTTCTCCCTGGCGCGGTATTCCCGCGGGGTGCAGCCGTAAAAGCGGCGGAACTGCTGGGCGAAATTGCTGGGGTTGTCGAAGCCGCAGCGCGCGGCCACCAGGGCCACGCTGTCGGCCGGGTGGGCCAGCAGCGCGCCGGCCGCCTGCATGACGCGGTACTTTAACAGGTACTGCATGGGCGGGATGTGGATGGTCTTGCCGAAGCAGCGCAGGCATTCCCGCTCGCTGATGCCGGCGGCGCTGGCGATCCCGGCCAGGGTGAGGGGGCGGTCGAAGTGCTGCTGGATGAAGGCGAGCATCTGCTGGATGCGGGCCTCGTCCTGGTTGGGGCGGGCGCGGCCGGCGGCGAAATCCGGCGCAAAGTGCCGGCACAGCGCCAGGCACACCGCCGACAGCTGGGCGCGCACTGTGAACTCGTAGCCCGGGGCGGCTTCGGACTGGGCCCCCCACGCGGCGAGGAAGGCTGCGATGGGCTCCGCCTCGCTTTGCCGGTCGAAGACGTAGGCGCGGAAGGCCCGGCACCCCGCCAGCGGCGTGATGTACTTTTTGGCAAAGACGCTGTCCTTATCGCCGGCGACGAGGCTCTGCCCGAAGACCAGCGAGCGGATGGCGCACGCGCCGGCGGTGTGGGCGCTGTGCAGCACGCCGGCGTTGACGGCGATGCAGTCCCCCTCGGTCAGGTAGTACTGCGCGCCGGGCGTCTCGACGGCCAGCCGGCCCTCGCAAACATACATCACCGCGAACTCGTCGTGCCAGTGCCAGGCCAGCGAGTGGCCGGGGGCGGAGGTATAGCGCTCGGCATAGCAGGCGCAGGGGTAATCGAGCGTGCCCTGGGGCTTGAGCTCGCGCCGCTGGGGCGACAGGTCGCGCCGGGGGTCGATGCGGCAGCCGTTTGGTTCCATACTGGGCCTCCTTGGGTGGTTTCGTTTGTCGCTTTATTGATATTATAGGGCGTTTTTTGTATTGAATCAAGAGCCTTTTGGCGCTATGCTAAGTGCGATAGCGTACAACAAAACAAAAGTCGGAGGTATCCTGTTATGGTCCATCTCTTGCTGGGCGTCATCTACCTGGCTTTTATCAGCCTGGGCCTGCCCGATTCGCTGCTGGGGTCGGCGTGGCCGTCGATGTACGGGCAGCTGGGCGTGCCGCTGTCCTACGCGGGCGTCCTTTCCATGATCATCTCGGCGGGGACGATCGTCTCCAGCCTGAACAGCGACAGGCTGACGTCCCGCTTCGGCCCGGGCCGGGTGACGGCGTGCAGCGTGGCGCTGACGGCGCTTGCGCTGCTGGGCTTTTCGGTGTCGGGGCAGTTCTGGATGCTGTGCCTGTGGGCGGTGCCCTACGGCCTGGGCGCGGGCAGCGTGGACGCCGCGCTGAACAACTATGTGGCCCTGCACTACGCCAGCCGCCATATGAGCTGGCTGCACTGCATGTGGGGCGTGGGCACCCTCGTGGGGCCGAACCTGATCAGCTACGCGCTCAGCGGCGGGCAGGGCTGGGAGACGGGCTACCGGACCATCTCGCTGCTGCAGCTGGCGCTGACGGCGGTGCTGGTGTTCAGCTTGCCGCTGTGGAAGCGCGCCGCCGCTGCCGGCGATGGGGAAGAGCAGGCGGTCCACCAGGCGCTGACCCTGCGCCAGGCCGCGCAGCTGCCGGGCGCGAAAACGGCGGTGCTGGGCTTTTTCTGCTACTGCGCGCTGGAGCAGACGGCCGGCCTGTGGGCCGCCAGCTACCTGGTGCTGCACGGCGGCTTCACGGCCGAAAAGGCCGCGGCGATGGCGGCCCTGTTCTACATCGGCATCACGGCGGGGCGCGCGGCCTGCGGCTTTATCACGGGCGCGCTGGGCGACGTGCGCATGATTCGCCTGGGCCAGGGGGTGATCCTGGCGGGCGTGGCGGCGATGGCGCTGCCCTTCGACTTTGCGATGCAGGCGGGCTTCGTGCTGGTGGGCCTCGGGTGCGCGCCCATCTACCCCAGCATCATCCACGCCACCCCGGCGCGCTTTGGCGCGGCCCGCTCGCAGGCGCTGATCGGCCTGCAAATGGCCGGGGCCTACGTCGGCACCCTGCTGATGCCGCCGCTGTTCGGCCTGATCGCCGGGCGTGTCAGCGCAAGCTGGCTGCCGGTCTACCTGCTGGCCATCCTGGCGGCCATGTTCGCCGCCAACGAGCACGCCAACCGCGTCACCGGCCTGGTGCGCCCGGCCAAGGCCGCGCATGAGCAGGCGTAACACCGTTTTCTGCCCCTGGGCTTCGGCCCGGGGGCTTTCTTGACGGGGCGAAAAACTTGGATACAAGTTGACAAGCGGCGCGGGCTGTGGTATAATACACCCAATTTACACAGATTGGGAGGTGTGATACGCTCATGGAAGACGGTTCGGATGGGGACCCCCATACGGCAGCCTTTGTTTCTCCGCGGCGCATCGTTATGAATCGACTGAACTTATAAGGGCATAGTCTGCGCTTTTGTAAGCGGCGGACTGTGCTTTTTTGCGTAACGACAAACAACGATGTGAGAGAATGGAGAAATTGATATGATTGGCGCACTGATTATCCAAATTGTTCTGATCGCGGTCAACGCGCTGTTTGCCAGCTCGGAGATCGCGGTGATCTCGATGAGCGAGGCCCGGCTCAAGATGCTGTCCGAGGAGGGCGACAAGCGGGCCAAACGGCTTTTGAACCTGACCAAGCAGCCCGCGAAGTTCCTGGCCACTATCCAGGTGGCCATCACGCTGGCCGGATTGCTGGGCGGCG
>CALXGZ010000216.1 GCA_944387975.1 uncultured Faecalibacterium sp. | reverse complement strand
CCCGAAGCGCCTCCCTTCAGGCGCTGCGGCCGGTGACGGCCCCCAGCAGCGCGAACAGCGCCAAGACGCCCAGCTCCACCGCGACGATGGGGGAGCCCACCGGCGTGCCGGCCAGGACCGAGATCAGGATGCCGGCGGCGGCGCAGACCACCGAGACCACCGCCGCGCACACCGTGACGGCCCGGAAGCTTTTGAACAGGCGCATGGCCGACAGCGCCGGGAAGATGATCAGCGCCGAGATCAGCAGCGAGCCCACCAGGTTCATGGCCAGCACGATGATCACCGCGATGACCACCGCGATCAGCAGGCTGTAGCGCCCGGCGGGCAGGCCGGTGGCCGAGGCGAAGGCCTCGTCGAAGGTGACCGCGAAGATGCGGTTATAGAACACGAAGAACAGCGCGATGACCGCCACCGACAGCACCACGCACAGCCACACCTCCGCCTGCGTCAGCGTGAGGATGGAGGTGGAGCCGAACAGCGTGCTGCACACGTCGCCCGACAGGTTCGTGCTGGTGGAAAAGAGGTTCATCAGCAGGTAGCCCACGGCCAGCGTGCCCACCGACAGCACCGCGATGGCTGCGTCGCCCTGCAGGCGGGCGCTCTGGCCGCCGCGCAGCAGCAGGATGGCCGCCGCCACCGTCACCGGCAGCACCAGCAGCATCTCGTCGGTCAGGTTGAAGACCGCCGCGATGGCCAGCGCGCCGAAGGCCACGTGGGACAGCCCGTCCCCGATGAAGGAGAAGCGCTTGAGCACCAGCGTCACCCCGAACAGCGAGGCGCACAGGGCGATGAGCACCCCGACGATGAGCGCGTAGCGCACAAAGGGGAAGGTGAAGTAATATTGCAGCGTTGCAAAGGCCGTCATGCGCGGGGGCCTCCTTTCGGGTCGTGGGGGGCGAAGCTCTGCCCCACCGGGCTGGCGAGGTAGGCGGCCGCCGTGCCGAAGAACAGGCGCTGCCCCTCGCCGATGTGCAGGATGTGGCTGGCATAGCGCAGCGCCGCCGCGATGTCGTGGCTGATCATGATGACGGTGATGCCGTCGTCGCGGTTGAGCTCGGCGACCAGGTCATACAGCTCGGCGGTGACTTTGGGGTCAAGGCCGGCCACGGGCTCGTCCAGCAGCAGCAGCTTGCGCGTGGCGCACAGGGCCCGCGCCAGCAGCACGCGCTGCTGCTGCCCGCCCGACAGCTCGCGGTAGCAGCGGCGGGCCAGGTTCGCGATGCCCAGGCGCTGCATGTTGCGGGCGGCCAGGGCCTTCTCCTCCTTTGTGTAGAAGGGGCGCAGCCCGCAGCGCGACAGACAGCCCGACAGCACCACCTCCTGCACGCTGGCAGGGAAGTCGCGCTGGATGGGCGTCTGCTGGGGCAGGTAGCCGATCTCGTTCTTGTGCAGCCCGCCGCCGAACTCGATCTGCCCGGCCCGGGGGGGCCGCAGGCCCAGCAGGGTCTTCATCAGGGTGGATTTGCCCGAGCCGTTCTCGCCCACGATGCACAGGTAGTCCCCCTCCTCCACCGTGAAGGAGAGGTGCTCGGCCACGCGGGTGTTCTCATATCCAAGGCTCAGGTCTTTGCAGGTGATCAGGGCCATATATGCCTCCTCAAGCAAGCGCTTGCTTCAAAATATCCAGGTTGTGTTCCATCAGGGACAGGTAGGTCACGCCCTGCGCGGCGTCCGCGGCGGTCACCCCCTGCATCGAGTCCAGCGTCAGCACCACCGCGCCGTCGTGGGTGTTCTGCACGATGGTCTCGGCCACGCGCCGGTCCGAGTTCTCGATGGTCAGCACGGCGGGCAGGCCCAGCTCGTCCACCTTGCCGGCCAGGAAGGCGATGGTCTCGAAGCTGGCCTCCGTCTCGGCCGAGCAGCCGGGGAAGGCCGCGTAGTAGTCGAGGCCGTAGTCCTCCACCAGGTAGCGGAAGGGGAAGCGGTCGCCGAACAGCAGCGTATGGATGGGCGCGGCGTCCACCGCCGCCTGGTAGGCCGCGTCAAGCGCGCTGAGCTGCCCTGCGTAGGCCGCGGCGTTGGCCTCGTAGTCCGCCGCGTGGGCGGGGTCCATCCGGCCCATCGCTTCGGCGATGGCTTCGGTCAGGACCCCGGCGTTTTGCAGCGAGAGCCAGATGTGCTCGTCGTATTCGGACTCTTTATCGTGGCTGTGGCCTTCGTGGCCCCCGCCCTGCATGCCCTCCTGCAGCTCTTCCAGGCGGGCGGCGTCCCCGAGGACCTCCAGCAGGCTGAGCACCTCCATATCCTGGTTGACGGCCTCCTGCAATGCGCCGTCCACCCAGCTGTCCGACGTGCCCCCCACGTACAGGAACAGGTCGCAGGAGGACAGCAGCATCATATCCTCGGCGGTGGGCTGGTAGCTGTGCAGGTCGACGCCGCTGTCCTGCAGCCAGACCAGCTCGACGCCGGGGGTCTGGCCCAGCACCTCGCGGGCCCAGTCGTAGATGGGGTAGATGGTGGCCACCACCCGCAAGGTGTCGCCCTCGTTGCCGCCGGGCGCAGAGGCGGCGCCGTCGCCGCCCGCATGGGCAGGGCCGCAGCCCGCCAGCAGCCCCAGCGCCAGCAGGGCGGCCGCCAGCGCGGCAAGGGCGCGTTTGGATCGTTTTTTCATACCGTACAAAACCTCCGTGCAGGGCGCATGGCCCCGCGCAAAACGAGCGGCAGGCCGTCCCTTTGGGGCCGCCCGCCGCGAAATTGCAACTTGACTGCAAATTATTATACACAGCCCCCCGGCCCTTGTCAAGGGGGCCTCGACAAACAGGAGCGTCCAATCGAACAGTTAAAGAAAATCAAAAAGAGAGGAGTGTATATGCGCCCCTGGATGAAATGCTCGATATCTTGATTTTGCAAGGCCAAAACGATTATAAGCTCGAACAAAAACAGCTACTACGGCTTGAAGATTCTCTAATTTTCTCGGAAAACATCTGCTCCGCCGTGCCAATGTCGGAATATAATGGCGCAAGTCTGCATTGACGCCTTCTACCGTGAAGGTGTCTTTTTTGTTGTGGATATTGAAGATGTGTTTTCCTGGATAAACAATATCCAGATAACCGGAATAACCGTCTGTGCAGTATCGCTCGGCATCAGGAGCGGTATCCACCATGCACTGGATCGTC
>CALXGZ010000215.1 GCA_944387975.1 uncultured Faecalibacterium sp. | reverse complement strand
GCCACCAGATCCGCAGCTACGTCTTTATGCCCTACACCATGGTCAAGGACCACCGCACCGGCTACGAGACCAGCAACGTCAATGCCGTCATGGACGGCGATCTGGACGGCTTCATCTTCGCCTACCTCAAGGCCGCCAGCCGCGGAGAGCTGCAGGACGCCTGATTTGACAAACCGGCGCTGCCTGTGGTATATAGAAACAAAACAAGAACTGCTCCCTCTGCCATTCCTAGTGGATGGCGGGGGGAGCAGTTTTTATTTTATACAGCGGTTTAATTGTCGTCACGAATCTCCATGTTGTCCAGCCCGAACTCGACGCACATTTGAATCAATTCATTTCGGGAATGGCCGGTTTGGTCTGTGATTGCATCAAGCCGTTTGATGGTATCGACTGATAGCCGTACAGAGACGACATTGGTTTTTCCTAAAGCGGCGCGGCGGGGACGCACGATTAACTTTTTGTCCATTATCGGGGCCTCCTTTACATATTAGTGTATTTTGGATACATAAATATGTAAAGAACTACCATTGTTGATATAAAATTACATTAGTATACATTTGTAGTTGACTGGAGCAAGGAATTGGTGTATACTCAAAACGTAAAGGCGGGAAACAGCTTTTATGTTATGTCAAATCAGGGCATCATTGAAAGGAGATTGCCGATATGAAGTACAAAAACAGAATCATTGCACTTGCGGCGTCCGCTGCGATGCTTGCGGGCCTTCTGGCGGGCTGTGAATATTGGCCCGATGAGGACGAATACTCCGGTTCCAGCAGTTCGAGCAGTTCCAGCAGCTCGGGTAGCTTGAATGGCTCCGGCAGTTGGGGTGGTTCCAGTAGTTCAGGCGGTTCTAGTAGTTCTAGTAGTTCGAGCAGCTCAAGTAGTTCCAGTAGTTCCAGCAGCGTTCCTGATGAGGAGGAAAAGCCTGACGATACGCAGCCGGCCGAGCCGGAGCTGGTGGGACTCGAAGCAAGGATTCCAGAGGAAGATACACATCTTGTGGAAGGGGAATTCATAGATACTTATAGATTGATTCTCACCGCAACATACAGCGACGGAACGACAGAAAATGTGATGTGGGAGAAACTGGATCCCGGAATGGCAATTTTAGGTACGACTGAAGTCACAGTAACCTATAAAGGCATGAGTACGACTTTTTCGATTACCGTAGAACCGCGGCTTCCGGAAAGACTTGAAATTATAGGTTCTCCTGTGAAGGTAAATTATGCGCTTGGCGAAACGTTTGATCCCCTGGGGTTAGCGGTCTATGTGTACTACAATAATGGGAGACAGGAACAGCTTTTGAACTATAAGTGGATGCCCGAACGATTTGAGGAGACTGGGGAGCAGTGGGTCACGATTTACTATGAAGAAAATGGCAAGCAGGTGTCGAAGATGATTCAGGTAACAGTCTCCGCAAAATAACGTGCGATTATGAGGGACCTTAAAGCATAAAAAGAAAACCCTGCCGCAAGCGCAAGCACGCGGCAGGGTTTTCTGATTGTACGTTTATTCTTCCATCGCCTTTTTCAGCCTGATATCCTCGCCCAGAAACCGGTAAGGGACAAAGGCCGAGATGCGGCTGGCCACCTTTTCGGTGTAGAGCTTTTCCAGCAGGGTGCCGTCGGTGATGTTGGTGGTGAGGATGGTGGGACGGCGGCGGCCCAGCCGGTCGTTCAGCAGGCTGTAGAGGGTGCTGATGACAAAGCTGGAGTTGAATTCGGTGCCCAGGTCGTCCAGGATGAGCAGGTCGGCGCCGCTGACCGTTTCGAGCAGGGCTTCCTTCTCGCCGGCGGGGTCGGAGCCGAAGTGCAGCGTCTCCACCCGGCTGAAAAAGTCGGGGCTGGAGATGTAGATGACGTCGTAGCCCTTGTCGAGGGCGGCCCCCGCCACCGCCAGGGCGGCGTGGGTCTTGCCCAGGCCGGCGTTGCCGGTCAGCATCAGGTTTTCGCTGTTCAGGTCGAACTCGTCGGCGTAGTCCCGCAGGTCGGCCAGCAGGTCGGCCATGTACTGGCGGACGGTGCGGCCGGTCTGGGGGTCGCGGGTGTTGGGGTAGTAGTCCAGCTGCATGGTGTCAAAGCTGGTCACCGACAGGCTGGACATGGCCTCGATCTCCTCCCGGCGCAGCCGCTGCATCTCCCGGCGGACGCACTGGCAGGTCTTGCCGCCCGCAACGCCGGTGTCCTGGCAGAGGGGACAGGTATATTTCGGCTCAAGCGCAAGGGGAGAGCGGCCGCTGGCGGCCAGCAGGGCGTCCCGCTTCCGGCGGGCCTCGGCCAGGGCGGCCGCCGCGGCGTCACGGCTGGCGCCCCGCGCCCCGGCCAGCGCGCAGCGCACCCCGCAGCTGCGGACGGCGTCCTCGGCGGCCCGCAGCCCCGGCACGGCGGCTTCGGCCTCGGCGCGGGCATCCTGGGCGGCCGCCCGGGCCATCTGCCGGCGGGCCGACACCGTCCGCATGGCCGCCTGATAAAGCTCGTTTCGTGTGCGCATGGCTTAGTCCTTTCTCTTGTGGCGGCGCGGCCGGTCCAGCGCGCCCTGCAAAAAGTCGTTGCCGCTGGGGGTCTCGCGGTCCACCCGGATATTCCGGCTGGCGCCCGCCACCGGGGCGGGGCCCCGGACGTCCCGGATGGTGCGCAGGCCCTTGGCGTTCCAGGTCTTGAGGATGCTGTTCCAATACCACAGGTCCCGCTTGGGGCCGGCCTGGACGGCGGCCTCCTGCACCATGGCGTCGTCGTAGCCGTAGACCTCGTACCAGAGGGCGATGGCCTTCTTGCCGCCCAGCGTGAGCGCGTCGGGCGCAAGCTCCAGCAGGCTGGCGACGTAGGCCTCCCGCTTTTCGCGCAGGGCCAGCAGCTTGAGGTGGGCGTCGGCCTCCTCGCCGGTGGCGACGCCCTCGGCCCGCCAGACCTTCAGCTCGTGGCTCAGCGCGCCCATGGTGCGCTTGCCCTTGCCGGCCAGGTACGCCAGGCACAGCATCACGGTCTCGGGCTCGAAGCCCTCCTGCAAATACAGGGCCACCAGCTTTTCCATCTCGCCGTGGGTCAGCGCGCGGGCAAAGCCGGTCTGCGCGCAGTCGATCAGGCTGGCGATCATGGGGTCGGTGCGGCTGGCCGCGGCGATCTCGGTCCAGCGCATGGGGGTGGGGGCCGGCTCGCCCCCGGCGGGGGCCGCGTTCTCGTCGTAGCGCTCCAGCAGGCCGGCCCCGGCCCAGTAGGCCAGGGCGCTCTCGGCGCTGATGCGGCTGCGCAGCTTTAAGTCGGCGCACAGCTTGTCCGGGTCGGTGACGCCGGTGGCCAGCACGTACAGGGCCACCCGGACGCTGGCCTCCTCGGCCGCGCCCAGCCGTGCGAACACCAGCTGGGGCACCGCGACCGTGTCCCCCTGCTGGGCTTTCAGGCGGTAGATCATGCCGGGGCCTCCTCTCCGTTTTCGGCTGCGGACGGGGCCGTCCAGGGCTCGCAGTCCAGGATGGAGGGCGCGCTGCGCCAGCGCTCGGGGTCGCTGTGGTAGCTCTCGGCCAGCCAGGCGGCGGCCTCGGCCAGGCCCGCCTCGCTGAGCGGGAAGACCCGCCGGCTGCGCAGCGCGGGGTCGGTGTAGTCGATGGTCCAGGGCCCGGGCCAGATGTCCACCGTGAGCACGGCCTCCTCGCCGCCGCCCTCGGCCGGGCGCTTGCCGGGCGCGGCGCGGTAGCGCATCTCGGCCTCGCAGGCCGAATAGACGTTCTTGTTCTGGAAATACAGCAGCCGCGGCAGCTCGAGCATGGCGGGCGCCTCCTTTCATCGGTGCGGGGGGGGTACAAACGACAAAGCCCGCGTGAGCGGGCGCTCACACGGGCCTTTGCAATGGAGCAGGATACGGGACTCGAACCCGCCGCCTACTGCTTGGGAAGCAGTCGCTCTACCGGATGAGCTAACCCTGCATAAGGTGCTCCATTATTGTAGCAGAGGGCGCGGCGTTTGTCAACCGCTTTGCCGAAACTTTTTTGCCCCGCCGCGCGGCGGCTTGCCTTTTGGCTGCAAGGCATGCTATACTGGGGGCAAAAGGGGGTGAGCGCGGTGGAAGAACTCTACCGCCAGCTGGCGGGCCTGGCCCGGCGCTACGGCGCGCGTCGGCTTGTACTGTTTGGGTCCCGCGCGCGGGGCGACAACCGCTATAACAGCGACATCGACCTGGTGGTCTACGGGATGCCGGAGAAGGCCCAGGCCTCGTTCTGGATGGACTGCGAGGAGCTGCCCACGCTGCTGAAGCTGGATATCGTGTTTATGCGCAAGGGGATGGACCCCGCCTTTCTGGCGAACATTGAAAGGGACGGTGTGATACTGATGGACAAATTACAGGAAAAATACAGCCAATTCACTTCGGCGGCAGCCCGCCTGCGGGAGGCGCTGGAGGATTACCGTCAAACGCCGCTCTCTTCGGTACGGGACGGCGTGATCCAGCGCTTTGAGTTCACCGCGGAACTGGCCTGGAAAACCATGCGGGAGTACCTGCTGGACCAGGGCTATACGGAGCTCAACAGCCCGAAGGCGGTCATCCGGCAGGCCTTCGCGTATGGGATGATCGAGGACGCCGACGGCTGGATCAGACTGATGACGGACCGCAACATGACCAGCCATGTCTACAACGAAGAAACGGCGGAGGCGATCTTCAAACGCATCGAGACCGTCTACCTCAAGCTGTTCGACGAGGCGCTGGCATATATGAAGTAAGGGCTTTCCCTCGCCCCCAAAGCGTGGTATACTATAAAAAGTCAGGGGTCTGCCCGCGCTCGCCGCGGGCGGGTCTTGTGGAAAGTAAAAATTTGAGAGAGAGGCGAATGAAATGATCGAGTGCACGAGCACCGGCGCGTACCTGGCGCGCGGGCAATGGGTGCCGGCGGACGGCCGGGCCCCGGCGGCGCTGGCGGCGCTGGGCTTCGACGCCGCGGCGGCGGCTGCGGCCAAAAAGGGCACCATCGCGTGGGGCATCCTGCAGGCCCACAACACCAGCGGCGACGAGGACGACCTCAAGATCAAGTTCGACGCGATGGCCAGCCACGATATCACCTTCGTGGGCATCATCCAGACGGCGCGGGCCTCGGGGCTGGAAAAGTTCCCCCTGCCGTACGTGCTGACCAACTGCCACAACAGCCTGTGCGCGGTAGGCGGCACCATCAATGAGGACGACCACCGCTTCGGCCTGTCGGCGGCCAAAAAGTACGGCGGCATCTTCGTGCCGCCCCACCTGGCCGTCATCCACCAGTACATGCGGGAAAAGTTCGCCGGCTGCGGCAAGATGATCCTTGGCTCCGACTCGCATACGCGCTACGGCGCGCTGGGCACCATGGCCATCGGCGAGGGCGGCGGCGAGCTGGCAAAGCAGCTGCTGGGCCGCACCTACGACGTCGCCCGCCCCGGCGTGGTGGCCGTCTACCTGACCGGCGCGCTGCCGGTGGGCTGCGGCCCCCACGACGTGGCCATCGCCCTGGTGGGCGCGCTGTTCAAAAGCGGCTATGTCAAGAATAAGGTGATGGAGTTCATCGGCCCCGGCGTGGCCGGCCTGCGCCAGGACACCCGCAACGCCATCGACGCCATGACCACCGAGACCACCTGCCTGTCCTCCATCTGGCAGACGGACGAGACGACGCAGCGCTACCTCGCCGCCCACGGCCGCGCGGGGGACTACCGGCCCCTGGCCCCGGCACAGCTTGCCTACTACGACGGCGTCGTCAAGGTGGACCTGTCGGCCATACGGCCCATGATCGCGCTGCCCATGCACCCCTCCAACGCCTACACCATCGAGGAGCTGAACGCGAACCTCGAGGATATCCTCTACGCCTGCGAGCAGGACGTGCAGAAGCTGGTGGGCCGCAGCGACGTCAAGCTGGACCTGCGCGGCAAGATCGAGAACGGCCGCCTGCGCGTGGACCAGGGCGTCATCGCGGGCTGCGCCGGCGGCCTGTACGACAGCATCGTCGAGGCGGCGTCCATCCTCAAGGGCCGCACCGGCGGCTGCGATGAGTACGCCCTCAGCGTCTACCCGGCCAGCCAGCCCGTCATGATGGCCCTGGACAAGGCCGGGGCCCTGGCCAGCCTGATGGCCTCGGGCGCGACCATCCGCACCGCCTTCTGCGGGCCGTGCTTCGGCGCGGGCGACGTGCCCTTCAACGGCGCGCTGTCGGTGCGGCACACCACCCGCAACTTCCCCAGCCGCGAAGGCTCGAAGCCGGGCGTGGGCCAGCTGGCCGGCGTCGCCCTGATGGACGCCCGCAGCATCGCGGCCACCACCGCAAACGGCGGCATCCTGACCCCCGCCACCGCCGTCGACTACGACCCCACCGTGCCCGAGTACAGCTTCGACGATACCAGCTACCAGGCGCGGGTGTACCAGGGCTTTGGCCATGGGGACTACGACGCCCTGCTCAAGCTGGGCCCCAACATCAAGGACTGGCCCGAGATCGCCCCCCTGGGGGATAACCTGCTGCTGAAGGTGGCCTCCTACATCACCGACCCCGTCACCACCACCGACGAGCTGATCCCCTCGGGCGAGACCAGCTCCTACCGGTCGAATCCCCTGGGCCTGGCCGAGTTCACCCTCAGCCGCAAGGACCCCGCCTATGTGTCCCGCGCGAAAGAGGTGCAGGCTGAGGAGGCCGCCCGCCGCGCCGGCGAAGGCGGCGAGGCCCTGCTGGAAAAGATACGCGCCGTGCCCGGCTGCGCGGGCCTGACCTGGGCGGACGTGCAGATCGCCTCCACCATCTTCGCGGTCAAGCCGGGCGACGGCTCGGCCCGCGAGCAGGCCGCCAGCTGCCAGCGCGTGCTGGGCGCGGGGGCCAACATCGCGGTGGAGTACGCCACCAAGCGCTACCGCTCGAACCTGATCAACTGGGGCATGCTGCCCTTCCAGATCGCAGGGCCCACGCCCTTCGGCCTGGGGGACTATATCCTGATCCCGAACGTGCGCCAGGCGCTGGCCGGGGACCTGGCCGCGATCCCGGCCTACGTCCTGGGCGCCGCGCCCGCCGCCTTCACGCTGTCCATCGCGCCCCTGACGGACTACGAGCGGCAGATCCTGGCGGACGGCTGCCTGATCAACTTCTATAAGCACTAAGGAGGCTTCGCCATGCCCGGCGACCTGCACAACCATTCCACCTGTTCGGATGGGTCGACGCCCATCCACCGCCTGCCGGCGATGGCGGCCCGCGCGGGCCTGGGCGCCATGGCCATTTCGGACCACGACACCCTGCGCAGCGCCGCGTATTGCTACGCGCACCCCGTCGCGGAGGGCGTGCGGCTGATCCCCGCCGTGGAGCTGACCGGCTACGACTACCAGCGCCGCCACCGCGTCCACCTGCTGTGCTACTGGCCGCAGGACTGCCCCGAGCTGCGGGCCCACTGCGACACCATGCGCCGCCGCCGCAACGAGTGCTGCCTGCAAAGCGCGCGCGAGCTGGAGGCGCTGTACCCCCAGTTCCGCACCGAGCAGGCCCTCGAGTATGCCCAGGACAGCGGCGTGCTGTTCAAAAGCGGCATCATGCAGGCGCTGCACGAGCTGGGCCTGGCCGACGGCATCTACGGCGAGACCTACCACCGCCTGTTCGGCTGGGAGCCGCGGGGCCTCGTGCTGCACAGCCCCGCGTACCCGCCGGTCGAGGAGGTCATCGCCACCGCCCGGGCGGCGAAGGCGGTGCTGGTCTTCGCGCACCCCACCGTGTACAAGAGCATGCCGCTGGTGCGGCAGCTCGCGGCCGAGGGCAAGCTGGACGGCATCGAGATCGACCACCCCCGCAACAGCGAGGCCGACAAGGCCGAGTGCCGCGCCCTGTGCGAGCGGTACGGCCTGATCGTGACCGGCGGCACGGACTTCCACGGCTCCAACACCGCGCACCCCCACCCGGTGGGCGCCTGCACCACCACAGACGAACAGCTGGCGCGCATCGACGCGCTGGCCAAAGAGAGAGGACTGCAATTATGACCTTTGCTTACCCCAACCAGGGCACCTGCTCCCGCATGACGAAGATCGAGCTGGCGCCCGACCACACCATCGAATCCGTCGAGGTCGTCGGCGGCTGCAACGGCAACCTCAAGGGCATCTCGAGCCTGCTCAAGGGCATGAAGGCCGAGGACGCCATCGCCCGCATGGAGGGCGTCACCTGCGGGCCCAAGCCCACCAGCTGCCCCGACCAGATCGCCCAGAACCTGAAAAAGGCTCTGGCCGCTATGGAAAACCAGTAAGGAAAAGGCAAACGGCGGTTCCTGTTCCCTCCGGGGGCGGGGCCGCCGTTTTTGCATAGGAGGAGAGAAGGCAATGGACTTTACCAATCGGAGCATCCTGCGGCTGGCCATGGAGCAGTCGGCCATCGACGCCCACTGCAGCCCGGAGGATTTTGCGCGGGAGGAAAATGTAGTGGTCACCTCTGTGCCCGACCCGCGGGCGCGGAAATACCTCTCCCTGCCGTTTGACTGCCATCTGATCTCCTACGGCAGCAACATCGTGGCATCGGTCAGCGAGCCCTTCCGGGAGGCCGCCGCCGGCTACATCCGCCGGTTCCCTGTGGAACACTGCTTTGAGACCCCCGCCCTCCATGTGCTGGAGGATGCGGTGCGGGAACAGGGGGCAAAGGTCTGCTTCATGGCGGAATACTTCCTGCCGGACCTCGGGGCCCTGCGCCCTCTGGACAGCCCTTACCCGCTCAAAATGCTGGGACCGGCGGACTTCGGCCCCCTCTATACCGGCACATGGTCCAACGCTTTGTGCAAAGACCGCAGGGAACTGGACGTGCTGGGCATCGGGGCCTATGACGGCGGCGAGCTGGCAGGCTTTGCGGCCTGCTCGGCGGACTGCGAGGGGATGTGGCAGATCGGGGTGGACGTCCTGCCCGCCTACCGGCGGCAGGGCATTGCCTCGGCCCTCACCAGCCGGCTGGCGCTGGCCATTCTGGAGCGGGGCAAGGTCCCGTTCTACTGTGCGGCGTGGAGCAACCTGCGGTCGGTGCGCAGCGCCATCAAAAGCGGGTTCCGCCCTGCCTGGGTGGAGCTGACCGTCAAAAGCGCCGCCTTTGTGGACC
>CALXGZ010000214.1 GCA_944387975.1 uncultured Faecalibacterium sp. | reverse complement strand
CAAATTTGGCGCTGTACATCCCCAGCTGCTCGAGGGTGAGCATCTCGGGGCCGGCGTTCATGGTGCCGCCCGGCACCACCACCGAGGGGATATCCACCCGCAGGCAGCCCATCAGGTTGGCGGGCATGCCCTTGTCGCAGCTGGCCAGGTAGACCCCGGCGTCAAAGGGGGTGGCGTTTGCGTGGATCTCGATCATGTTGGCGATGATCTCACGGCTGGCCAGGCTGTAGTTGATGCCGTCGGTGCCCTGGCTCTCGCCGTCGCAGATGTCGGTGCAGGCGTACCGCGCGCCGAAGCCGCCGGCCTCGGCGACGCCCCTGCGCACCTCCTCCACCAGAATGCCGAGGTGCCCGCTGCCGGGGTGGCTGTCGCCGGCGGTGCTCTCAATGATGATCTGGGGCTTGGCCAGGTCCTCCGGCTTCCAGCCGGTGCCGATCCGCAAAGGGTCCAG
This sequence comes from uncultured Faecalibacterium sp., assembly GCA_944387975.1. Classification (GTDB taxonomy): domain Bacteria; phylum Bacillota; class Clostridia; order Oscillospirales; family Ruminococcaceae; genus Faecalibacterium. The sequence goes on along the minus strand of CALXGZ010000214.1, from coordinate 6,472 downwards.
TTCGGGGGCGAGGGTGCGCATTTTTTGGCTGATCAGTTCCATAAGATTCTCTCCTGTCGGTTGTTTTAGAATGAAAAGCTGCCGCAGCTGGGACGGGCCCGCTGCGGCAGCTTTATGCTTCGGGGACGCGAGGTGCTGCCGACGCTCAGTGCAGCTCGGGCCAGTAGTCCTTATTGGCTGCGATCAGGTCGTCCAGAATCTCCTTGGCAACCTTAGCGCTGGGCACCGTCTTACTAAGGGTCAGGGCCTGCCACATCTTCTGGTAGCTGTGCTCGCAGTAGGCCTGGACCACCAGCTTCTCGACGGCGACCTGCTCCTGCATCAGGCCGAGCTGGAAGGTCGGGATCTCGCCCTGGCAGAGAGGTTCGGGTCCGTTGTTGCCCACTAGGCAGGGCACTTCGACCATGGCGTGGGGGTCAAAATTGGAGATGGCTCCCTGGTTCTCGACGATGCAGAGCATCCGCTCATGGGTGTTGTAGGCGATGGCACGGGCCAGGTCGACAATGAAGCTGGCATGGTTGTCGATGGAGAACTCGTTGCCCTTGAACTCGCCCGAATCCACGATGGCCTTGGCGGCGCCAAATACCGTCTTTTCACGGCCGTCCTCCACCTCGTTGGCGCGGGTATAGTTCGGGTCGCTGTGGGCTACCACATAGTCGGGGAAGAGGTAGTATTTCAGGTAGGTGTTGGGTAGGCAGTCGGGTGTCACTGCCTGCAGGTCGGCGGCCTTTTTGTGGGTCTCCTGCCAGCTGGCGTCCATGTGCTGGGTCTCGATGGCCTTCTGGGTCAGGTAGCCGTTCTTGCTGACGTAGTCGATCAGCTGTTGGGTGTAGTCGGTGCCCTCTTTGCCCTTGACGCTGGTCCACCAGCCAAAGTGATTCAGCCCAAAATAGCGAACATCCAGGTCCTTGGGATCGCGGCCGACGATATAGCTCATCCGGCGTAGGGTGCCCACCGGCATATCGCAGATGTTGATGATGCGGGCATGGGGGCGCAGGACGCGGCAGGCTTCAGCCACGATGGAGGCGGGGTTGGAATAGTTCAGCATCCAGCAGTCGGGGCTGTAGGCTTCCATGTAGTCGATCAGCTGCATGATGTCGGGGATGCTGCGCATGCCGTAGGCGATGCCGCCGGGGCCGCAGGTCTCCTGTCCAACCACGCCGTGGGCCAGAGGGATTTTTTCATCCTGCTCACGCATGGGATAGCCGCCGCTGCGGATGTGGGCCATGCAGAAGTCTACGTCGGTGAAGGCTTCCTTGGGGTCCGTGGTGTACGAAAAGGCAACGTCCGGCGCAACTTTCTTCATGGCGAGGGCGATAGCCTTGGCCAGCTTTTCCTGGCGCTGTGCGTCGATGTCGTACAGCTTGAGGCTGCGGATGGGGAAGCGGTCCAGACTGGACATCAGCATCATAACAATGCCGGGGGTATAGGTGCTGCCGCCGCCGGCAATGACAATCGAAAACTTTTTCATACAAACCTCCTTGGGTATGACCAGATGTGGGAAAATCGGGATCACTCCTGCTCGGTAAAGCCCAGCTCCTCGTCCACGGCCTTGCGCACGGCGTTGACCTTCAGGCCATAGACAACCTGGACGTTCTTGCCCTTGCGGATGACCGCGTTGGCGCCGGTCTGATTTTTAAGGACATCATCCTTGACCAGGTCGGGGTTGGCCAGTTCGGTACGCAGGCGGGTGTAGCAGTTGGTAACTTTCAGAATGTTAGCCTTACCACCCAGCGCCTCTACGATCAGCGCAGCGTTGACGCCGTCGTCGGCGGGGGTTTTCTCAGCGGCGACCTTTGCTTTATACTCAGCCTTGCTGTGCAGCTTCATCTCCATCCCCTCGCTCTCGCGGCCGAGGGTCTTAAGGTTGAGTTTGACGATCAGGATGCGGAAGATGATGTAATAGAGGAAGAAGTAGATGACGCCCACCAGGATGTAGATGGGCCAGCGGGTCTTTTCAAAGCCGAGGGGGACGTTGTAGAGCAGAAAGTCGATGAAGCCGTTGGGGCCGATGGCGCGGCAGCCCAGCAGGTTAAGGACCACCATGCTGGAACCGGCCAGGACGGCGTGAACGACAAAAAGGATGGGTGCGACAAAGAGGAAGCTGAACTCGATGGGCTCGGTAACGCCAGCGATGAAGGAGGTGGTGGCGGCGGTGATCAGGACGGCCTTGATCTTGCCGCGGTTCTCGGGCCGGGCGGTGTGGTACATGGCCAGGCAGGCACCGATCAGGCCGAACATTTTGGAGATACCGCGGGCGTCCCAGATGACGGACTGGCTCAGGACGGCGACCAAGGGGTCGGCGATCTCAGCATAGTAGATGTTGCGGGCGCCCTCGTAGATCTGGCCGCCCACCTCGGCGACGCCGCCCAGCGAGGTGTACAGGAAGGGGGTGTAGACCAGGTGATGCAGGCCGGTGGGAATGAGCAGGCGCTCTAGCATGCCGTAGATGAACAGGCCGACGTTGCCGGCGGACTGGATAAAGCCGCCCAGCGAGTTGATGCCAGCCTGGGCAAAGGGCCAAACAAATGTGAGCACGACGGCCAGGACAACCATCAGAGGGATGAGGACGATAAAAACAAAGCGGGTGCCGCCGTAGATTTGAAAGGCGTTGTTGAACTCGGTCTCACAGAAGCGGTTGTGGACCCAGGCTACGATGATGCCCAGCATCAGTCCGAGGAAAACGCCCATGTCCAAAATCTGGACGCCCAGCACCGACGCCTGGCCGGTGCCGCTGAGGCTGCCTTCCACCAGCATGCCGCGCAAGCCCATGAACTTGTTCATGGCGTTGATAAAGACCAGGAAAGCCAGCAGGCCGATGAAGCCAGCTTCGGACTTTTTCTTGTTGGCCAAGCCGACCGACAGACCGACGCAGAAGATGACGCCGAGGTTGGTCATGATGGCGTTGAGTGAGCCGGACAGCAGTGTGCCGAAGCCGGTGGTCACGGGGTTATCGAGGAAAGGCAAAACCTCCAGCAGGCGGGCGTTGGTGAAAAGGTTGCCGACCGCAATCAGGATACCTGCAATGGGCAGGATCAGGACCGGAATGAACATTGCTTTGGAGAACCGCTGCAAAGCATCCATGATTTTTTCTTTCATGAGGGATGATTCCTTCTTTCTGTTGTTTTCCGCAGGGCGCGTCCGCCCGTGTCAGTTCCAACGGCCGTGTACGAACGACACAAATATGCCAAAAAAGGTTCTCGTTGTAAACAGTTTTTGGGCAGAAGGAAACAGGTTACCTCATTTGGTAACCCGTTTTGGCAATCATTCCTAGTTTGTTGGACGGGACGCCTTAAAGGGCGGGATCGTCGTTGTTGATCTTGCACAAACGACGGTATTCGTAGGCAATCAGTTCCATCAGCATCATGGTCTGCGGAAAAAAGGTGTTGGGCATGACATTCTGGTCATCCAGCTTGTACAGGTCTTCAACGCGGAACCAGATGTCGGCGAACTGTCCCACGCTGTTTTCATGGTTGCCGGTGATGGCCACTGTAAAAATACCGTTCTCTTGGGCGGTCTTGATCTTGTCGCGGACGAAGGGGGTCTCGCCAGATTTGGAGATGCCAAAGAACATCCCCATGTGGTCAATAGAATTTTCAAAGATACCGATCGAGTCCCGTCCGCTGGCAAAAAGACAATGCTTGCCCATATTGATCAGTTTGAGATAGAAGTATTCCCCCACCGTGCCCGAAAATCCGGTGCCATAGATAAAGATGGTCTTGTCCTGCTGGAGGATGATCTGTTCGGCGCATCGTTTGACTTGGGTGTAGGTGTTGTAATTGAGCAGATGGGACGCGCCAAAGCTGCTTAAAAAGTCAGACTCTTCCTGTTCGGCCTGAACGGGCATCTCCAGCAGAGGGTGCAATTTGTAGCACATATCCACAAAGCCGGCGTACCCCATTTTTTTGGCCAGCCGCATGATGGTGGAGGTGGAGGTGAAGTTGGCCCGCGCCACTCCACGCACCCCCTGGCTGAGCACGGTATCGATGTGGTCGGCGATGTAATCCAAAACGTTGATCTCAATATCGGTCAAACCCTTGTCCTGGATCAGCTTTTCAAGTTTCATGGCAAATTCCTCTCAGCGTAATAGGTGTTCCTCATCCCCGTCCGCACACTGGTCTTACAAAAATGAGCCAGCGCTTGGGCGGGACAACGTAGAGGGCGGGGCAGGGGCAGCAGGAGGGACGCCCCGTACTGCCTATTATATACCAGTGCTGGCCTCAGTGCAAAGAGAGGAAAGCCCTGTTATCCGTTGCGGCTTCATGACCGGCCCCACCGGCACCAACGTCAACGACGTGGCGGTGGCGCTGGTCGGTTAAAAGCCGGCCCCGCCCCCAAACAGCCAAAGCCCCGCCCCTCCCGATGTGGGAAGGACGGGGCTTTGCGTTTGATTCAAGCCGGCGCGGCTGGGCTCAGTCGGCGTCCTGCAGGGCGTCGTAGCCCTGTTCGCCGGTGCGGACCTTGACGACGTTCTCCACGTCGTAGACGAAGATCTTGCCGTCGCCGACGTGGCCGGTGTAAAGGGCCTTGCGGGCGGCTTCCACCACCGCCTCCACCGGCACCTTCGAGACGACGACCTCCACCTTCAGCTTGGGCAGCAGCCGCGCCTCCACCGGCACGCCGCGGAAGAAGGCCTCGTGGCCCTTCTGCTGGCCGTAGCCGAAGACGTTGGTCACGGTCAGGCCGGTGACGCCGATCTGTTCAAGGGCATTCTGCAGCGGGATGAAGCGGTCCTGCCGGGTGACCACCGACACCTTGGTCAGGGTCGCGCCGGCGCGGGGCATGTGCTCCACCGGGACGGCCGCGGCAGGGGCGGCAGCCGGGGCGGGCTGGGGCGCGGCTTCCAGCGCGGTGAAGTCGCCGGCGGGGATGGCCGGGGCGAAGTCGGAGTAGGCGATGTTGCCGTGCTCGCCGATGTCGAGGCCGGCCAGCTCTTCCTCCGGGCTGACCCGGATGCCCACCGTGTACTTGAGGGCCAGCCAGACCAGGCCCGACGCAACAAAGGTGAACGCGCCCACCGCCAGGACGCCCACGGCCTGCACGCCCAGCAGCCCAAAGCCGCCGCCGAACAGCAGGCCGCTGCGGGTGGCCAGGGTGGTGACGCCCTCCTCGGCGAAGATGCCCACGCACAGCGTGCCGAAGACGCCGCAGCACAGGTGCACCGCCGTCGCGCCGACGGGGTCGTCCACGTGGAGCTTGTCGAAGAAGCCCACCGCGAACACCACCAGTACGCCGGCGATGGCCCCGATGACCAGGCTGCTCTCGATGCTGACGTAGGCGCAGCTGCCGGTGACGCCCACCAGGCCGGCCAGGCAGCCGTTGATGGTCATGCCCAGGTCCGGCTTGCCGATGGCCACCCAGGAGGTGATCGTGGCCGTCAGCACGGCCGCGATGGCCGAGCTGTTGGTGGTGACCAGGATGTGCATCACGTCGGCCGGGTGCTGGAAGCTCATCGTCGAGCCGGGGTTGAAGCCGAACCAGCCCAGCCACAGCACGAACAGCCCGATGACCGCCAGGGACATGTTGTGGCCGGGGATGGCCTGGGCCTTGCCGTCCTTATCGTACTTGCCGATGCGGGGCCCCAGCAGCAGCGCGCCGGCCAGCGCGGCCCAGCCGCCCACCGAGTGCACCGCCGCGTCGCCGGCAAAGTCCAGAAAGCCCATCTGCGCCAGCCAGCCGCCGCCCCAGATCCAGTGCCCCACGATGGGGTAGATGACCAGCGTCAGCACGAAGGAAAACAGGATGAAGGAGACGTACTTGATGCGCTCGGCCACGGCGCCCGAGACGATGGTGGCCGCCGTGCCGCAGAACACCAGCTGGAAGAAGAACTTGCCCCAGAAGGGCACGGTGGACGTCAGGGTGCCGTCGTAGAACGACAGGTCCTGCCCGCCCAGCACGAACAGGTGCTGCGTGCCCACAAAGGGGTTATCCCCGCCGAACATCAGCCCCCAGCCCAGCAGCATGAAGCCTAGGGACGACACGGCGAAGACGATGAAGTTTTTCGACAGGATGTTGACGGTGTTCTTGGCGCGGGCAAAGCCCGCCTCCACCGAGGCAAAGCCCAGGTTCATAAAGAACACCAGGATGGCCGCAAGCAGCACCCACAGGGTGTCGACGATTGAGATCATATCCATAGCGATTCCTCTCTCTTGGGCGGCGGCGCCGGCCCGTCGGCGCGCCGCGGTGTCCGCCTGCCGCCGTCGTCCGGGCCCGGCAGCAGGAAAGGGGCGGACCCCCGCCGGCCACATTGCCGGAGAGAGCCCGCCCCTTTGCGGAAGGTCGATTCCAAAACAAAAGCGCCGGAGGAATTCCCCCGGCGCCGTTGCCTTGTGCGCAGTATACGCTCCGAACGGGCAGATGTCAAGTCCACGCGGACAACTTTGGCTTTTTATTCACCTTGCATCAACATTCCGCGCGCTTTCTGTACATAGTGTCCGGATTGTCTCAGTCCCAATCGTGACGGTCGTCCCAG
>CALXGZ010000213.1 GCA_944387975.1 uncultured Faecalibacterium sp. | reverse complement strand
AGAGGGGGCGCGCTGTGGAGCGTGTCCTGTCCGGGTTTGATTGCAACAGGCCCAGAAAACTTTGCGTCAAAAAAGATAGAGAGAGGTCCCTTTGCAGGGCCGGCCGCAAGGCTGGCCCTGCATTGCTTTTGTGCACCCTGGTTTCCCCCTCAGTCAGCTACGCTGACAGCTCCCCCGCACGCGTGGGAGCCTATAATGTAGGGATTTTGAATAAGCACGCCAAAAGGCCCTGCCCTTACCCCATGTGTTTGGGATAAAGGTAGGGCCCATTTTAAATCCATTCCTTATAGCCTCCCACGCGTGCGGGGGAGGTGCCGCCGTAGGCGGCGGAGGGGGAAAGCCGGAGCTGTCAGCGAAGCTGACTGAGGGGGGAACTTGGCCGCCTGGGGCAGCCTCGCTTAAAAATTCCGCCCGTTCCAGCCCCAGTCGCTGACGGGGTGGTAGGTGACGTAGACCGCCTCGGGCGGCAGGCCGAGGTGCTGGGCGAGGATGCTGCAGACAAGGTCGGTCATGCGGTTGTAGTCGGCCGAGGAGGCCGAGCCGTACAGGCTGACGGCCACGTAGGCGCCTTTGGGCAGCTTTTCGCCGCCGAGCCACAGCTCGCAGTTGTCCTGGATGGAGACCATCAGGTAGGTCTCGGTCTTGTGCAGGGCGGTGATGGCCTGGCCGAAGGCGGCCTTGAGGGCGGCGCGCTGCTCGGGCGCGGTGGGGACGGTGGTGCGCAGGTCGATGAAGGGCATAGCGGTTCCTCCTTTGTGTGGGTCACTGGGCGGTCAGCGCGTCGAGCGCGGCCAGCACGTCGGCGGCGTTGGCGTCGGGCTTGACCTTGGGCATGGCCTTGCGGATGACGCCGTCGGGGTCGATCAGGTAGGTGGAACGGACCGTCCCCATGCTGACCTTGCCGTACTGCTTTTTCTCCTTCCAGACGTCGTACAGCTCGAGGACGGCGTGCTCCGGGTCGGATAAAAGCAGGAAGGGCAGCTCGTATTTGGCGGCGAACTTCTGGTGGGAGGCGGCGCTGTCCTTGCTGACGCCGACCACCACGGCGTTTTTGGCGCGGAACGCGCCGTAGGCCGCCGCAAAGGCGCAGGCCTGGCGGGTGCAGCCGGGGGTGTTGTCGCGCGGGTAGAAGTACAGGACCACCCACTGGCCGCGCAGCTGCGCCAGGCTGTGGGGCACGCCGGCGGCGTCGGGCAGGGTGAAGTCCGGGGCGAGGGTGTTTTCACTGAGCATGGCGGGTCTCCTCCTTTATGTGCTGCTTTCAGGATACCACATTTGCGGGTGGGACACAAGGGGCTTGACGCCGCGTTTTTGCCGCGCTATACTGTCCCGGGCGGGCCGCGGCGGCGCGCCCTGTGATGTCAGTTTGGAATGGGAAAAGGAGAAGTTTTTGCTATGGCGTCTGGGGAAAAGAACCTGACCGAGGGGCCGCTGGGGCGGCAGATCCTCGTCTTCAGCCTGCCGCTGGTGGTGTCGAACCTGCTGCAGGCGGTCTTCAATATGACGGATATCGCGGTGGTGGGGCGCTTCGCCGGGTCCGCGGCGCTGGGCTCGGTGGGGTCCACCACCATTTTCATCACGCTGATGACCGGCTTCCTGATCGGGCTGGGCGGCGGCGTCAACGTGCTGGTGGCGCGCTTTTACGGCGCGGAGCACCCCAGGGATGTGGAAAAGTCGGTCCACTCGGCGCTGCTGGTCTGCCTGGCGGCGGGCGTGCTGCTGCTGGCGGTGGGCGTGGCCTTTTCGCCGGCGCTGATGCGCCTGCTGGGCACCAAGCCCGATCTGATCGATGGGGCCATTTTGTATCTGCGCATCTACTTTTTGGGCATGCCGGCCATGGCCATCTATAATTTTGGCAACGGCGTGTTCAGCGCGGTGGGCGACACGCGCAAGCCCCTGGTCTATTTGACCATCGCCGGCGTGCTGAACGTCGGGCTGGACCTGTTCTTCGTCATCGTGTGGAAGATGAGCGTGGCCGGCGCGGCGCTGGCCACCATTTTGAGCCAGTACCTCTCGGCCTTTTTGATCCTGCGGGCGCTGGCCCGCTGCGAGGGCTGCTACGGCCTGCGGCGCGAAAAGCTGCGCCTGGACCCCGCCATGACCCGCAGCATCCTGGGGCTGGGCGTGCCGGCCGGCTGCCAGAACGCCATTTTTGCGCTGGCGAACCTCTTCATCCAGGCCAGCATCAACACCTTCGACACCGTGGTGGTCAGCGGCAACGCGGCCGCCGCCAACGCCGACCCCCTGGTCTACGACGTGATGGCCGCCTTCTACACCGCCTGCGCCAGCTTTATGAGCCAGAACTACGGCGCCGGCAAGCGCGAGCGCGTCAAAAAGAGCTACTTCATCTCGCTGGGCTATTCCTTCGGCGTGGGGGCGGTGCTGGGGCTGTCGCTGGTGCTGTTCGGGCAGGCCTTCCTGTCGCTGTTCACCACCGACCCCGCCGTGGCCGAGGCCGGCATGCAGCGGCTGCTGGTGATGGGCCTGTCGTACCCGGTCTCGGCTTTTATGGACTGCACCATCGCCGCCTCGCGGGGCCTGGGGCGCACCATCGTGCCCACCATCATCGTGGTGATGGGCTCGTGCGTGTTCCGGGTGATCTGGGTGTATACGGTCTTCGCCTTTTTCGGCACGCTGCTGTCGCTGTACCTGCTGTTCGTCTGCTCGTGGACCATCACGGCCATCGCCGAGGCGGTGTACTTCGTGCGGGCCTACAAGGAACAGATGCGCATTTACGAAACGGCTTAAACGCGAAGCTTTTTACAGCGGGGACGCCCTTTGCGGGGCGTCCCTTTTGCTTTGGCTTGACATTTCGCGCGCCGCGGTTTATGATAATAAAGTAAAACCGTTGTGGCTTTGCAGGAGGGGATTATGGAAAAGAACCTGACCACCGGCAGCGTGCTGGGCAACATCGTGCGATTTTCGCTGCCGTATTTCCTGGCGTATTTTTTGCAGACGCTGTACGGCATGGCGGACCTGTTCATCATCGGGCAGTTCAGCGGCACGGCCGACATCACGGCCGTATCCATCGGCAGCCAGGTGATGCACATGCTGACGGTGATGATCGTGGGGCTGTCGATGGGCGCGACCATCGCCATTGGCCGGGCGGTGGGCGCGCAGGAGCGCGAACGCGCCGCCGCCGCGGTGGGCAACAGCGTGACGCTGTTCATGGCGCTGTCGCTGGTGCTGACGGCGCTGCTGCTGGCGCTGGCGCGGCCCATCGCGGCGGCGCTGTCCACCCCGGCCGAGGCGATGGAGGGGACGGTGCGCTATTTGCGCATCTGCTTTGCGGGGGTGCCCTTCATCACCGCGTACAACATCCTCAGCTCGATCTTCCGCGGGCTGGGCGACTCGAAAAGCCCGCTGTACTTTGTGGCGGCGGCCTGCGCGGCCAACATCGGGCTGGACTACCTGTTGATCGGGGGGCTGGGGCTGGGCCCGGCGGGCGCGGCCCTGGGCACCACGCTGTCGCAGGCTTTGAGCGTGGGCGTGGCGCTGGCGGTGATCCGCCGGCAGAAGGGCGGGCTGGGGCTGGCGCGGGCCAGCTTCCGCCCGCAGCGCGCGGTGCTGGGGCCCATTTTGAAGGTGGGCGTGCCGGTGGCCTTGCAGGACGGCTTTATCCAGGTGTCCTTCCTGCTGATCACGATGATCGCGAACCAGCGCGGCCTGGCCGACGCGGCGGCCGTGGGCATCGTCGAAAAGGTGATCGGCTTCGTGTTCCTGGTGCCGTCCACGATGCTGTCCACGGTGTCGGCGCTGGCGGCGCAGAACGCCGGGGCCGGCAAGGACGGGCGCGCCGTGCAGACGCTGCGCTATGCCGTGACGCTCTGCCTGGGCTTTGGGCTGGCGGTGGGCTGCGCGGTGCAGTTTTTGGCGGGGGATATCGTGGCGCTGTTCGACGCCAGCCCCGACGTGGTAAGGGCCGGCAGCCAGTACATCCGGGGCTACATCTGGGACTGCATGTTCGCGGGGGTGCACTTCAGCTTCAGCGGCTATTTCTGCGCCTATGGCAGGCCGGGCATCTCCTTTTTGCACAACGCGCTGGCCATCGTGCTGGTGCGCATCCCGGGGGCCTGCCTGATGTCGGCGCTGTTCCCGCAGACGCTGCTGCCGATGGGCTGCGCGGCGACGGCGGGCTCGTGCCTGTCGGTGGCGGTGTGCGCGGCGGCCTTTGTCTGGCTGCGGCGGCATGGCGCGTTGAAAAGCGCCGCTGCGTGAGTTTTCACGCAATTTTCATATACCAACCATTGACGTAGGGTGGTGCCCATGGTATACTGTAGGTAGTTTGATAGGTAAGGCTCCTACAGGGATATGGGCTGCTGCCGCAAAATGGTGGAGACACCATGCGCTGGTCTGAACAGGATGCGTCGCACACAAGGCGCGTCATAACGCAGCTACACCGCCCTGCAGAGCTAAAGCTCAGGCGAACGACTTCTTGATTTTCCTCCGCCCGCTTGTCCGCCTATCGGACAGGCGGGTTTTTGTTTTGGCATGAAAGGAAGTGAAGCGCGATGGACCCTTGCAGTAGACGAAGGCGGGCAGACCGCCGGCAGCAGGCAGTACGGAGAGGGGACGGGCGCTTTCGGCCCGGGCCTTAGTTCCGTGCGCCCATGCGCGCCCGCGATCTGCCATAAAACGGCAGAGGCGGGCGCTTTTTTGCGCCCTCCCGCCCTGGACATTGGACGACGAGGAGGGACGGGCCATGATGATGAAATGGATCAAGGCATACGCGGCGGCCCAGAACACGGCCGCGAAACACACGGACGGCTGGCTGCGGGAGGCGGCCGCCTATACGGAAGAAGAACTGCTGGAAAAGCTGGGCGCAGCCCCGGCGGGCCTGAGCGAAGAGCAGGCCGAGGCCGCGCGGGAAAAGTACGGCTCGAACCGGCTGGCCAGGCCCAAGCGCAAGAGCGGGCCGCGGCGGCTGCTGGAAGCCTTCGCGGACCCCTTCTCGCTGGTGTTGCTGCTGCTGGCGGGGGTGTCGGCCTGCACGGACATCCTGTTCGCGGCGCCGGGCCGGCGGGACTACATGACCGTGGGCATCATCGCGGTGATGGTGGCGGTGTCGGGGGTGCTGCGCTTCGTGCAGGAGACCCGCAGCGGCAACGTGGCCGAAAAGCTGGGGGCGATGATCCACACCACAGCCTGCATCGAGCGCGGCGGCCAGCGCCGGGAGCTGCCCATGGAGGAGCTGGCGGTGGGGGACATCGTGCACCTGTCGGCGGGGGACATGATCCCGGCCGACCTGCGCATCCTGAACGCGAAGGACCTGTTCATCAGCCAGGCGGCCCTGACCGGCGAGAGCGAGCCCGTGGAAAAGACCGGCGCGCCGGCCGGGCCCGGCGGCGCTGTGCCGGTGACGGAGGTGGGGTGCCTGGCCTTCCAGGGCAGCACGGTGGTCAGCGGCAGCGCGCGGGCCGTCGCGGTGGCGGTGGGGGACGCGACGATGTTCGGCTCCATCGCGCGCAGCATGGGCGACAAGCCCCCCAAGACCGCCTTCGACAAGGGCATAGGCGCGGTGACGCGGCTGCTGATCCGCTTTATGGCGGTGATGGCCCCGCTGGTGCTGCTGCTGAACGGCTTTACCAAGGGCAGCTGGATGGAGGCGCTGCTGTTCGCCATTTCGGTGGCGGTGGGCCTGACCCCCGAGATGCTGCCGATGATCGTGACCACCTCGCTGGCGAAGGGCGCGCTGGAGATGAGCCGCCAGAAGGTGATCATCAAGAACCTGAACGCCATCCAGAACCTGGGCTCGGTGGACATCCTGTGCACCGACAAGACCGGCACGCTGACGAGGGACAAGGTGATCCTGGAGATGCACATGGACATCGACGGCAAGCCCGACGACCGCGTGCTGCGCCACGCCTTTTTGAACAGCTGGTTCCAGACCGGGCTGAAGAACCTGATCGACCTGGCCGTCATCGAAAAGCAGGAGCAGCTGGGCGCAGGGGCCATCGTGGAGGCCTACAGCAAGGTGGACGAGATCCCCTTCGACTTTGAGCGCCGCCGCATGAGCGTGGTGGTGTGCGACAAGGCGGGCAAGACCCAGATGGTGACGAAGGGCGCGGTGGAGGAGATGCTGGACTGCTGCGCCTGGGCCGAGCGGGACGGCCGCGCGCTGCCCCTGACCGGCGCGCTGCGCGGGCAGGTGCTGGCCCAGGCCGACCGGCTGAACGCCGAGGGCATGCGGGTGATCGCGGTGGCGCAGAAGAACGACCCCGCGCCGGTGGGGCAGTTTTCGGCCGCGGACGAGCGCGATATGGTGCTGATCGGCTTTTTGGCCTTCCTCGACCCGCCGAAGCCCACCGCCCCCGCCGCCATCGAGGCGCTGCACAGCTACGGCGTCGCGGTGAAGGTGCTGGCCGGCGACAACGAAAAGGTGACCCGGGCCATCTGCGCGCAGGTGGGCCTGCCCGCCGCGCACATCCTGCTGGGCAGCGAGATAGACGCGCTGAGCGACGCGGAGCTGACCGCCCGGGCGGAAAAGGTATCGGTGTTCGCGAAGCTGTCGCCGGCGCAGAAGGCCCGCATCGTGCGGCTGCTGCGCCAGGACGGCCACTGCGTGGGCTACATGGGCGACGGCATCAACGACGCGGCCGCGCTGCGCGCCGCCGACGTCAGCATCTCGGTGGATACGGCCGTGGACGTGGCGAAGGAGTCGGCCTCCATCGTGCTGCTGGACAAGGACCTGATGGTGCTGGAGCAGGGCCTGGTGGAGGGGCGCAAGACCTACGCCAACATGATGAAGTACATCAAGATGACGGTGAGCTCGAACTTCGGCAACATGCTGTCGGTGCTGGCGGCCAGCGCGTTTTTGCCCTTCCTGCCGATGACGGCCTTGCAGCTGATCCTGCTGAACCTGGTGTACGATTTGACCTGCACGGCTATTTCCTGGGACAAGGTGGACGCGGAATACCTGCGCGCGCCCTGCCGCTGGGACGCCGGGGGCATCCTGCGCTTTATGCTGTGGAACGGGCCGGTGAGCTCGGTGTTCGACATTGCGGTGTTCGGGCTGATGTACTTCGTGTTCTGCCCGGCGGCGTTCGGCGGGCTGCGCTACGGCCAGCTGACGGACCCCGCCGCCCGCGACGCCTGGGCGGCGCTGTTCCAGACGGGGTGGTTCGTGGCCTCGATGTGGACGCAGACGCTGGTCATCCACATGCTGCGCACCGCGCGCACGCCCTTTGTCGAAAGCCGCGCGTCGGGCACGCTCACCGCGCTGACGCTGGCGGGCATCGCGGCCGTGACGGCGCTGCCCTACACGCCGCTGGCCGCGGGGCTGGGGCTGGCCGCGCTGCCGGCCGGCTACTTCGCCGCGCTGGCCGGCGTGGTGGCGGGCTACATCCTGCTGGAGAGCGTGGTCAAGCAGGCCTACATCAAAAAGTACTACAGCTGGCTGTAAGGCTTGGCAAGGCGGGCGGCCTCTGGTATACTGGTGCCAAAAAGGAGGCGCGCATATGACCGTTATCGACAAAGCAAGCTGGCCCCGGCGGGAGATCTACGACTTTTTCGCGGGGCTGTCCGACCCATTTTACGCCCTGACCTTCCCGGTGGAGGTGACGCGGCTGCGCGCGTGGTGCAAGCGGGAGGGCCTGCCCTTCTACCCGGCGATGGTGTACGGCGTGACCAAGGCCATGGAGCGGGCAGACGCCTTCCTGTACAAGGACCGCGGCGGGCAGATCGTCAAGGTGGAGCGGCTGGTGCCCAGCTTTACCGACCTGCGGCCCGGCAGCAAGACCTTTTACATCGTCACGCTGGAAGCGGGGGACGACCTGGCGGACTTCTGCCGCCGCGCCAAGGCCCGCTCGGCCGCGCAGCGCGCGTTCATCACCCACGGCCCCTGGGCGGAGGACGAGCTGGTCTATTTTTCCTGCCTGCCGTGGTTCCCGCTGAGCGCCGTCACCAACGAGCGCGACGCCGACCCCGCCGACTCGGTGCCGCGGGTGACCTGGGGCCGCTGGCAGCAGGAAGGCGGCAGGACCATATTGCAGCTGAGCCTGGAACTGAACCACCGCCTACTGGACGGCGTGCACGTGGGCAAATTTTACAAGGAGCTGGAAGCGTGGATGGAGGGCCTGGAAGGATGAGCCGCGCCCGGCGGGCGGGTATACTTTTTTGGGGGAATTATACATAACCGGGATTTGACAGGAAAGCGTCCGCGAAAGCGGGCGCTTTTCTTTTTGGAAAAGGCTCCCCGCGGCACGCCTCTCCGTCACGGCCTGCCCGCCCGCGGCGGGGCACCCCTCTCAGTCACAGGGCGCTTGCGCACCCTGTGCCAGCTCCCCCGCGGGGGGAGCCAAGTGCACGCCCGTGGGTATAAGGAAAACCTGGTGGTAAGGCGAAGTTTCTCAGGGCTTTTCCTTACCACCAAGTTCGCCGTGTTCGACGCAGGTACACTTGCCTCTCCCTGCGGGAGAGGTGGCACGGCCGCAGGCCGTGACGGAGAGGGGTGCCGGGCGGAGCGGGCGAACAGTTGAAAACTTCACCGCCTTTTCCACGCAAAATGCCGCCCAAGACAGGACAAGCCCAAAACGCCCCAAAAACGCGCAAATAACGCATAAATATACATAAAACGCAGCATAAAAACGCAAAGCATACACTCCATCCACCCCCGCGGGGTAAAGAAAATAAAGCGAAAAGGCAAAAATAGTAAATCGGGCCTTGACACCGGGGGGGGTATGTTATAATGCCTTCGAAAGGAAATGGACCTTCCTTTCAACCTGTTTCGAGCC
>CALXGZ010000212.1 GCA_944387975.1 uncultured Faecalibacterium sp. | reverse complement strand
AGGAAGGGCGTCTTGACGCCCATGCGGTCGCGGTAGGCCTCGTGCCCTTTGCCGATGACGGCGATCAGGTCGCCGGGCTGGGCGTGGTCCACCGCGTAGTGCAGCGCGTCCAGCCGGTCGGGCACCTCCACGAAGGCGGCGTCGGGGTTGCCCCTGCGCATGCCCTCGCGGATGTCGGCCAGGATGTCCTCGACCTTCTCAAAGCGGTTGTTGTCCTCGGTCAGGATGCACAAGTCGGCCATTTTGGCGCAGATCTCGCCCATGCCGTAGCGCCGCAGCTTCGAGCGGTTGCCCCCGCAGCCAAACACCACCACCAGCCGGTGGGGCTTGTAGGCGCGCAGGGTGGCCAGCAGGCTCTCGGTCGACACCTCGTTGTGCGCGTAGTCCAGCAGGACGGTGAAGTTTTTGCTGATGGGCACCAGCTCCACCCGGCCCTTGACGGTGCAGCGGGCCAGCCCGCCGTGGATGGCGCTGTCGGGCAGGCCCAGCTGCCGGCCCACCGCCAAAGCGGCCAGCGCGTTGTAGACGCTGAACTCGCCCGGCATGTTCACCTTGACGTCCAGCTGCTCCCCGGCGGGCCCACTGACGTGGAAGCTGACGCCCAAAAAGTCGTGGCTGCGCAGCAGCCGGCAGCCGCTGGCGCGGTAATCGGCCGGGCCATGCATGCCGTAGGTCACCAGGCGGCAGCTGTGGCCCTCCAGCAGGGCGCCGGTGTTGGGGTCGTCGCGGTTGACCACGCCCACATCGCAGCGCTGGAACAGCTTGCCCTTCCAGCCGCGGTACTCCTCAAAGCTGGCGTGCTCGCCGGGGCCGATGTGGTCGGGCGACAGGTTCGTGAACACGCCCACGTCGTAGTGGATGCCGGCCACGCGGTCCATCATCAGGCCCTGGCTCGACACCTCCATCACCACCGTGTCGCAGCCCGCGTCCGCGAAGGTGCGGAAGTATTTTTGCAGCTCGTAGCTCTCGGGGGTGGTGTTGGCGGTGTCCTCGTGGCGGCCGGCGTAGTACACGCCGTTGGTGCCGATCATGCCCACCCTGCGGCCGGCGGCCTCCAGCACGCTGCGGATCATGTGGGCGGTGGTGGTCTTGCCCTTG
The DNA here is from genome assembly GCA_944387975.1 of uncultured Faecalibacterium sp. Lineage (GTDB taxonomy): Bacteria > Bacillota > Clostridia > Oscillospirales > Ruminococcaceae > Faecalibacterium. The sequence continues at coordinate 16,980 of CALXGZ010000212.1, read as the reverse complement.
GTGCCCGTCACGCCGATCATGGTCATGCGGCGCGCGGGCTGCCCGAAGAACTGCGCGCTGAGCCACGCCAGCGCGTAGCGGCTGGCGGCCACCTTCAGCACGGTGACGCCCTCCAGCCCGGCCAGGTCGATGTCGTGCTGGATGACCAGGGCCGCCGCGCCCTTTGCGGCGCAATCGGCGGCGTAGGCGTGGCTGTCGCGCTGGGTGCCCACGATGCACACGAACAGCGCCCCGGGCCCGGCCTTGCGGCTGTCGTAGACGATATCGCTGATCTCCCGGTCCAGGCTGCCCTGCACCAGCGTGAAGTCCAGCCCTTCGGTCAACGCGGATAGATTCATAGTCCTTCCTCCTGTTGTGCGGCGGCCTGCTGCCCGTCCTCAGCCGGGGCGGCGCCGCCGGCCGCGGTCTGCGGGTCGGGGCCGGCCTGCGGCTGCTGCGGCGCGGCCTGCGGCACGCTGTAGCCCGAGGGCAGCGCCGGCGTCCCCTGGGCGAAAATGGCCTGCAAGCTGCCGTCGGTGCGCAGGTGGCTGCAATCCAGCCGGCCGCTGTCGGTCTCGGCGCAGCCCTTGCCCTCCTTGTTCAGCAGCATATACTCGGCGTAGTCCATCTTGTAGTCCAGCTCGTTCAGCGTGCCCAGCAGCACGCTGATGCGGTCCTCGTACAAAAAGGCCAGCTGCTCCACATCGGCGAACTCCACGCGCGTCACGCCCTCCAGCAGGCCGCGGGCGTCCAGCGCGTCCAGCACGCGGGCCAGGGCCTGCAGTTTGGCGTCCTCGGGCTGCGCCTCCGACGCGGCGCTGTCCGCTCCGGCGGGCTGCACATAGGACAGCTGCTCGCCGGGGGTAACGCTGCGCGGCTCGCCGCCGTAGAGCACGGGCAGGTCGGGCTGCTCCGCCTGCGCCGACAAGATCTTGAAGTCCGCCGACAGGCTGATCCAGCCCGTCCCCGCCGGCATGGCGTAGGCGGGGGTGGCGGGCGTCACGCGCACCACCACCGTGCTGGGGTACACGCGCTCCACCTCGATGTGTTCCAGCAGGGGGAAGGCCTTTTCCAGCGCGTCCGCCTTGGCGGCCGGGTCAAAGCTGAAGATGTTCTCTTCCAGCTGCACGCCCAGCGCCTCCAAGATCTGGCCGCTGGTGTAGGGCCCCGCCTGGTCCAGCGCGCCGCCGTCCGGGCTCTCCACCCGGATGGCGTTGATCTTGAACAGCATGGTCATGGTCAGGTAGATGCCGGCGGCCGCCACGCACAGCACCAGCGCCACCGCCGTCAGCCGCCGCAGCATACGGCGGCGTCGCAGCATCTTGTGGGTCAGCCTGCGGCGGCGGCGCGCCTCGCGCCGGCGCGGCGGGGCGGCGTCGGGCCGCCTTCGGCCCTGCTGCACGGGGCGCGCCCGCTGGGGGCCGCCGCTGCGGGCCGGGCGGGCGCGCTGGCCCTCGGGCCGCGCGGTGGGGCGCGTGCGCCCTGTGGGGAATTCCACTGTGTTATCCCGGTACGGATTATAACTGTAAGGCGATCCTTGCGGCCGCTGGTAGTCGTACAGCTCAGGCCGGCGGCTGCTCACCTCCAGGGGCGGGCGGCTCTGCCGGGCCTGTTCGGGGCGGCTCTGCCGGGCCTGTTCGGGGCGGCTCTGCCTCTGGGCAGGCCGGGCGGCCTGCCCCGGCCGCCTGCGTCTTTTTGCGGGCATCCGCGCCGCCTCCTCTCTTTCTCGCGCCGTGGGCCGCTCAGGGGGTGCGCACCAGGCGCAGCAGCTGCGCGGTGATGCGCTCCAGGCTGTCGTCCACCGACAGGCTGCGGGCGTTTTGGCCCATGCGGGCCAGCTTGCCCTCCTCGTCCAGCAGGGCCTTCACCTCGGCCACCAGCTTTTCGCCACTCAGGTCCTTTTCCTCGATGACCACGGCGGCGTTCGCCTTGGCCAGCTCCAGGGCGTTGTAGTACTGGTGGTTCTCGGCCACGTTGGGGCTGGGGATCAGGATGGCCGCGCGGCCGGCGGCTTCCAGCTCGGCCAGGGTCAGCGCCCCGGCCCGGCTGATCACCAGGTCGGCCGCCGCCAGCAGCTCGGGCATGTTGTCGATGTATTCCTTGACGATCAGCCCGTCCCCGCGGGCAAAGCCCTTCTGCCGCTCCAGATCGCGGAACAGCTGCACCCCGTACTGCCCTGTGGCGTGCAGGTGCAGGATGGGCCGCTGCTCCTTCTGCTCCCAGGCGCACAGGTCGGCCACCACCTCGTTGATGCGGCGGGCCCCCAGGCTGCCCCCGAAGGACAGGATCACCACCCGCCCCCCGGCGTCCAGTTTGGCGCGGGCCTCGGCGCGCCGCCGCGCCCAGTCGAAGACCTCGGGCCGGACGGGGTTGCCCACCACTACGGTCTTTTCGGGCGCGCCCAGGCGCTCGGCCCCGGCGCGCACCGCCGCAAACACGACGTCCACCTCGGGGGCCCGCAGCTTGTTCGTCACGCCGGGGAAGGCGTTCTGCTCATGGATGGCGGTCTTGATGCCGCGCTTTGCCGCCGCGCGCACCACCGGCCCCGAGACGTAGCCCCCGCAGCCGATGACCAGGTCCGGGTCCACCTCGTTGAGGATGGCGCGGCAGCGCGGCCCCGAGCGCGCCAGGTTCCAGATGGTGACGGCGTTGCGCCGCAGGTTCTCCAGCGAGGGCCGCCGCTGGAAGCCCGTCACCTCGATGTGGTGGAAGGGGTAGCCCGCCTGCGTGACGAGGCGGTACTCCATGCCCTCCCTGCGGCCGGCAAAGTGGATCTCGGCGGCGGGGTCGGCGTCCCGCAGGGCCCCCGCGATGGCCAGGGCCGGGTTGATATGGCCGGCTGTGCCGCCGGCTGCGATCAGTACACGCATGCTCGATTCCTCCTGTCCGGCCGGGCCGGACTGCGCAAAAAAGCCCCCGTCTTGTTTACAGGCGGGATATCTCACAGTAAAGTATACGCCGCGTCCGCGCGTTACAGCCCCGGGCGGCGGGCCGGGCGGCGCAGCTCCTCCAGGACGATGGGGGGCCGCGCCGCGGCCCGGCGCTCTGCGGCGGCCTCCTCCCGGGCCTTGCGGGCGTCGCGGCGGGTCTGCTCCGCACGCGCGCCGGCGCGCCCGATGTGGATCATCACGCCCATCTCGGCCATCAGCAGCAGCAGACTGGTGCCGCCCGAGGAGAAGAAGGGCAGGCTGATGCCGGTGTTGGGCAAGGTGTTCGTGACGACGGCCACGTTGCAGAACACCTGCCAGCCCACCTGCGCCATGATGCCCACCCCACCAGGGTGCTGAAGCGGTCCGCCGCCTGGAAGGCGATCAAAAAGCCCTGGATTAAAAACAGCACGAACAGCAGGATCACCACCACCGCCCCCACGAAGCCCAGCTCCTCGCACACGACGCTGAAGATAAAGTCGTTGGTGCACTCGGGCAGCCAGAGCTGCTTTTCCACGCTGTTGCCCAGGCCCAGGCCGGTCAGCCCGCCCGAGCCGATGGCGTACAGGCTTTGCAGGGTCTGGTCGGTCATCTGGTCCAGGTCCTTGGTCCAGCCGTCGAGGCGGTCCTGCAAATAGGGGATGGCGTCGATGTGGGACAGCAGCGTCTCCAGCATGAAGATAGCCGCGAAGGCCCCGCCGTAGGTCAGGATGCCGCCGCTGCCGTTCAGCAGCAGGATGCTGCCCACGATGGCGCACATCAGCACGATGCCCGACATGTGGGGCTCCAGCGCCAGCAGCACCACCACCGGCAGCAAGGGCAGCAAAGGCAGGGCCAGCTCCCGCACCAGCTTCTGGTACAGCCAGCCGCCGAAGCCCAGCCCCGCCCGCCCCTCCGGGCTGCCGCGCAGCACGGGGTGCGGCGTGCGGCTGGCCAGGTGCGCGGTCAGCAGGATCATCTCGAACTTGACCAGCTCCGACACCTGCAAGGTGGGCAGGCCCTTGATGTTCAGCCAGCGCCGGCAGCCGTTGAGCGGCTCGCAGAACAGCACCGCCACCAGCAGCAGCAGGCTGACGATATACCCCGCCCACACGAACTTGCGGATGAACCGCAGGTCGAAATACGAGAACACGGCCATCACCCCCACGCCGATCAGGGCGTAGAGGGCCTGCGACTTGATGTAGTGGTAGCTGTCCCCCATGCGCAGGTAGCCCGTGGTATAGCTGGCGCTGAACAGCATCACCAGCCCGAAAATGACGATCAGCCCCAGGGTGGCCAGCCAGCCTATGGTCAGCGGGGTCCAGGGCCCGGGGTCGCGCTGAAAGACCACCACCGGCCCGGCGGGGTCGGGGTGGCGGCGTCTTGCAACGGCCATGCAAGCACCTCCTTATAGTTGCGCCGAGCGCAGCGCGGCCAGCGTGCCCGCCAGCGCCAACGCGCAGAATACGTAAAAGACCTGCACCGGCCCGCCCTTTTTGCGCAGCCAGGCGTCGAAGCTGCCCGCTTTGAACAGCGGCCGGCCCCGCACGCGCCGCCACAGCCCCTGCAGCAGGGCGGCCAGGCCCTCGGCCCAGAAGGGCAGCCCCAGCGCCAGCGCCAGGTCGCCCCGCCCCACGGACAGCGGGATGCCCCCCACCGCCCCGGCCAAAAACAGGCAGCCCACAGCGCCGGGCAGCAGCTTTGCGGGGTAAAAGTTCCACAGCAGAAAGGCCATCAGCGCCCCGGCCAGGGCCGCCGGCAGCACCGCCAGCGGGAAAAAGCCCAGCACCGTCTCCGCGTCCATCAGGCCCAGCATGGCCACAAAGGCCGCGCCGGCGGCAGCCCCGTCGGCATGGCCGGCCAGCCGGGCCGACTCGGCCAAAGCCAGCAGCATGGCCGCCCACAGCGGGGCCGCCAGGGCCCCCAGCTCGCAGTAGCCAAGGCCCGGCAGCGTCAGGCCGGTGGGCATGCAGCCCCCCAGCCACAGCGCCGCCACAAAGGCCGCGGCGGCCAGGCCCTCCAGCGCCAGGCGCGCGCCCGTGCGCAGGCCCAGCACTTGCCGGGGCCGCAGGCGCGCCAGGTCGTCCGCCAGGCCCGCCGCCCCCAGCAGGAAGCCGCCGCCCAGCCCCAGCAGCAGCCGGCCGGTCAGCCCGCCGCCCAGCAGCTCCGGCTGCAGCAGGCAGACCGCCGCCCAGCCCACGCCCACCGCGGCCAGCGTCCCGATGATGAAGCACAGCCCGCCCATCGTGGGCAGGCCCCGGGGCGGCGCAGGGGGCTCCGGCTGGCCGGGCTTTTGGCCGGGCTTTTCATGCCCGGGGCCGGCGGCGTCCTCCGGCGGGGCCAGCGCCCGCAGCAGCGGCGCCAGTAAGTTCCCGACCGCGGCCGTCAGCGCAAAACCCAGCACCGACGCCGCGATCAAGGCAAAACGTATCATGTCCTGTACTCTCCGAATCTCAAGCCTCGCCGCCGTCCTCGGCCGCGGCGTCCCGCAAGGCGCACAGCTGGGTGACGGCGTTTTCCAGCGCCATCGCGCGGCTGCCCTTGAACAGGACGGCGTCCCCCGGGGCGGCGACCTTCGCCAAAAAGGCGGCGATCTCAGCGTAATCGTGGGCGTGGATGGTGCGCACGCCCTTGGCGGCGGCCACCGTCGCGGTGCGGCGCGCCAGCTGCCCGTAGGTGATCAGCACGTCGATGCGGCTGTTCGCCACCAGGCGGCCCAGGGCCTCGTGCTCGGCGCGGGCCTCATCGCCCAGCTCCAGCATGTCGGCCAGCACGGCGAAGCGGCGCTTGCAGGGGTAATCCCGGAACATTTCCAGCGCCGCCTGCATGCTGGTGGGGTTGGCGTTGTAGCAGTCCTCGATGATGCGCAGGCCGTGGCTGTCCAACATGTGCTGGCGCATGCCCGTCTGGTGGAACAGCTTCATCTGCTGGATGGCCTCCTTGGGGCCCAGGCCCAGCTGGCTGGCGGCGCAGTAGGCCGCCAGGGCGTTGGCCACATTGTGGCGGCCCAGCGCCGGGATGTGCACCATGAAGCAGCCGTTCTCGGCGTCGTCCAGCAAAAAGCTCATGCCGTCGTCCTCCTGCCGGATGGCCGAGGCGTACACGTCCGCCTCCTGGCTGGCCATGCTGTACCACACCGGGCGCACGTGCCCGGGCAGCGCCGCCTTGCGCAGGTAGGGGTCGTCGTAGTTCAGCACCAAAGGCGCGCCCTCGGGCATGCCCTCGCAGATCTCCAGCTTCGCCTTGCAGATGTTCTCCTGGCTGCCGAGGTTGCCGATGTGCGACAGCCCGATGCAGGTGATGACGCCCACGTCGGGCTTTGCGCAGCGCGACAGGCGGGCGATCTCGCCGGCGTGGTTCATGCCCATCTCGATGACGGCGTAGCGGGTGTCCGCCCCGATCTGGAACAGCGTGCGGGGCAGGCCCAGCTCGTTGTTCTGGTTGCCCTCGGTCTTGATGGTGGGGCCCAGCGCGCCCAGGGCCGCGGCGCAGAACTCCTTGGTGGTGGTCTTGCCGACGCTGCCGGTGACGCCCACCACCTTGGGGGCGAACTGCGCGCGGTAATTCGCGCCCATCTGCATCATGGCCCGGTAGCTGTCGGGGCAGAGGATGGTCTTTTCCTCCGGCACGCCCTCCACGGGGTGGTTCAGCACCACCCAGGCCGCGCCCTGCGCCAGGGCCTGCGCGGCGAAGTCGTGCCCGTCAAAGTGCTCGCCGGGGAACGCGACGAACACGCACCCGGGCCTTACCTCCCGGCTGTCGGTGGTCACCAGGGCGACGGTCTGCCCCTCGCCTATGCGTTCAGCGGGCGTCAGCCCGGCCAAAAGGGTCTTTGCTGCGATCGGTTCCATTCGTTCCTATCCCCTTTCTCTGTTTCCTTTCATGCCTATTATAAATGGTACTGCGTCTGTCTTGCAAGTGGCGGCGCGCGCTTTTCGCGCATCCTTCACCTTTGGGGCCTACCCGCAGGTCACCGTCACGATCGAGCCCAGCTGGATGCGCTCGCCGGGGGCGGCGCTCTGGGCCTGCACCAGGCCGGCGGCGTTGCCCTCCACCACGCAGTTGAAGCCGGCCGCCTGCAGCATCTGCCGGGCAAAGCCGGCGCTCTTGCCGCTCACGTCGGGCACCTCGGCGGTCTGGCCGGCGGCGCTGTCGGTGTAAAGGTAGACGGTGGTGCCGCTGGGCACCTCGGCGCCCGCCACCGGGTACTGCCAGGTGACCGGGGCGGCGGTGTTGCCGGCCGCGCTCTCCACCAAATGGTGCGCCAGGCCCCGGATGTTCAGGCTGACCTGGGCGTTGCTCCACTCGGTGCCGATGAGGTTGGGCACCTTGACGGTCTGGCCGCTGCGGTCGACGCCGTCGGTCGCGATGCCGAGGTAGGGCGCCACCTCGCTGATGATGTTGCCCACCACCGGCGCGGCCAGGATGGAGGAATAGTCCGTGCCGGCGTTGTTGGGGTCGTCCAGCATGACGTAGACCAGGATCTCCGGGTCGTCGGCGGGCAGCACGGCCACGAAGGAGGCCGCCTTTTTGTAGTCGCCGTCGGCGCGGCGGTCCATGTTCAGCAGCTCCGAGGTGCCGGACTTGCCGCCGATGCGGTAGCCGGCCACGTAGGCGCGGTAGCCGCCGCTCTGCTGGCTGCCGTCGCCCACCTCGTGCTCCATGATCTGGCGTATGGTCTCGCTGGCGCTGCCGCTGATCACCTGGCGGCGGACGTTCGCGCCGATCTGCTCCACGACGTTGCCGTTGGCGTCCACGATCTGGTCCACCACGTGGGGCGTGACGAGGTAGCCGCCGTTGACGGCCGCCGCCACCGCGGTGCACACCTGCAGCGGCGTCACCGCCATCGACTGCCCGAAGGAGGAGGAGGCCAGCTCCACCTCGCCCATGTTCTGGTCGGTGTAGTACTGCATGTAGCCGGTCTCGTTGGGCAGGTCGACGCCGGTGCGCTCGGTAAAGCCGAAGGCCTTGAAATAGTCGTAGAAGGTCTCGACGCCGATGCGCTGGCCCAGCTGGATGAAGTAGATGTTGCAGCTGTTCAGCAGCGCGTCGGCCAGGTTCTGCACGCCGTGGCTGTGGCGGCCGGCGCAGTGGTAGGTCTCCTTGGCCACGGCGTAGGCGCCGCTGCAGTTGAAGGTGGTGTTGTAGCTGGCGTTGCCCGAGTCCACGCCCATCGCCGCGGTGATCACCTTGAACACGCTGCCGGGGTAGTACAGCTCGGTGATGGTCTTGTTCTTCCACATGATATCCCGGAAGTAGCCCGAATAGTCGGCCTCGGGGTCGAGGATCTTATTGCCCTCCTCGTCGGTGACGAAGCTGCCGTCCTCGTTTTTCAGGTAGATGCCGTACAGCTCGGGCTCGGCGCGCACCAGCTCCTCGAGGTAGGCCTGGATGGGCGTGTAATCGTTGGGCTTGTTGGGGTCGAAATCGGGCTTCGAGGCCATGGCCAGGATGCCCCCGGTGTTGACGTTCATCACGATGGCGCAGCCGCGGTTCTCGACGTTGTTGGCGGCGATGGCCTCGTTCAGGGACGTTTCCACCACCTCCTGGACGGTGGTGTCCAGCGTCAGGACCAGGCTGTCGCCGTCCTTGGCGTCGTAGGTGACGGCGCCGCCGTCGGCGATGGCGTTGCCCCGCGCGTTGCGTATGGTGACGGTGCGGCCGTCCGTGCCCGACAGTACATCATCGTAGGATTTTTCCAGCCCGTAAAAGCCCTCGCCGTCCGCGTTGGTAAAGCCCAGCACCGCCGCCGCAAAGGCCCCGTAGGGGTAATTGCGCTGGTACGTGCGCGAGGACGACAGCGACAGCCGCCCGCTGCCCTTGATGGCGTTGCGGCCGGCGACGTACTGCTCGATGGACTCCTTGACGGCGTTGTTGACCTTTTCGGCCAGCACCTGGTAGGAGGAATCGATCTTGCTCAGGGCGTTGTAGATGGCCTCGTACTGGGCGGCGTACTCCGCCGAGGCGGCGTCCACCTTGTCCAGGCTGACGCCGTCCCCGGACAGAAGGCGCAGCGTCAGCTCGCGGCTGATCTCGGCGCAGGCCGCGGCGTCCAGGGTGCGCACGGTGGACTCGACCTCCTCGCCGGCCGCGTTCGTGGAGGTGATGGTCTGGCTGTCGTACAGCGCGGTGGAGTAGCTGGGGTCGGCCCAGCTATCCCACACCACGCTGGTGGAGGCCAGCACCTTGCCGGTGGCGTCGTAGATCTCGCCCCGGGTGGCCTGGATGGTGCTGTCCAGCAGCTGCTGGTCGCTGGCGTAGCGGCTGTACATCTCGCCGTTGCGGATCTGGATGTCGTACAGGCTGCCCACCACGATGGCCGTGGCCAGCAGCACCGCCCCGATGGACACCCCCAGCCCGATCTTGCGGGTCTTGCCCGGGATGGGGGCCGAGGCGGGGTCGCGGCGCAGCTCGTAGCGGCGGCGGCCGTTGTTCGTTTGCTTCATTGGCTTCTCCCTGCGGCGCTCCCCTTTTCCCCGCCCGGGGGCAGGAGCGTCAAGAAACCGAAAAAGCGTGCGCTGCCGCACGCTTCCCCGGGTATAGTCGTTTTACTCAGCGTCCGCCGGCGGCTCGATGGTCCGCAGCAGCGACGAGACGCCCGCCTGGAGGGTGTCGCTCCACTTTTCCACCGCGGACTCGCGCCGGGTGAGGACGCTGCGGTCGTCCAGGCGGATGTAGGTGATCTGGCTGTCGTCGATCTTCATCAGCCCCAGCTGCCCGGCCACGCTCTCGACGTTGGAGATGCTGGACTGGACGTTCAGGCTGGTGGTGTAGTAGTCATTCTGGCTTTGGGCCGAGACGAGGGCCGCCTTGGCCTGGCGGATGTCCCCGCTCAGCTCGACGATGCGGGCCTCGCTGAACAGCAGCGCCACCGACAGCCCTGCCAGAAGCCCCAGCGCGAGGATCTGCACGCCGTGCTGCATCATGGCGCGCAGGGGCGAGACGGCGGCCTTGCCGCCCTGCTCCACCCGCAGGTTGGGCCGCCGCTCGGGCTGGGGGGCCGGGCGGCGGACTGCCTGTCCTAAGGTTGCGGCGGTGTAATTGTAATCATATGCAGGCTGACCCATGATCTGTATCTCTCCTCATGCTTCGCGCGCCCTGTGCGGGGGGCGGCGCTCATAGTTTTTCAAGCACGCGCAGCCGGGCCGAGCGGCTGCGCCGGTTGGCGGCCAGCTCCTCCGGCCTGGCCTCGATGGCCTTGCGGGTGATCAGCTTTGCCTTCGCCTTGCCGCCGCACACGCAGACGGGGAATTCGGGCGGGCAGGTGCAGGCGGTGGCCCAGCGGCGGTATTTGTTTTTCACCAGCCTGTCCTCCAAAGAGTGGAAGGTGATGACGCACAGCCGCCCGCCGGGGCGCAGCGCGGCGAAAATGGCGTCCAGGCCCTCCTCGAGGGCGTCCAGCTCGTGGTTGACCGCGATGCGCAGCGCCTGGAAGCTGCGCCGCGCGGGGTTCTTGTCCTTGCGGCGCACGGCCGGGGGCATGGCCGAAGCCACCAGCCCGGCCAGCTGCAGCGTGGTCTCGATGGGGGCGGCCTGGCGCGCCTCGACGATCTTGCCGGCGATCTGCCAGGCGTAGGGCTCCTCGCCGTAGTCCCGCAAGATGCGGGCCAGCTCTTCCCGTTCGAGGGTGTTCACCAGGTCGGCGGCGCTGGCGCCCTCCTGGCTCATGCGCATATCCAGCGGCGCGTCCGCCCTGTAGGAAAAGCCGCGCTCCGCGTCGTCCAGCTGGTGGCTGGACACGCCCAGGTCCAGCAGCGCCCCGTCCAGCCCCGCCACCCCCGCCGCGGCCAGGGCGTCCGCCGCATAGCGGAAGTTGATCTGGATCACCTCGGCGGGCAGCCCGGCCAGGCGCTGGCGCGCGGTCTGCACCGCGTCGGGGTCCTGGTCCAGGGCGATCAGGCGGCCGCCGGCCGCGCCGTCCAGCCGGCTGGCAATGGCCCGGGAATGCCCCGCGCCGCCGGCCGTGCCGTCCAGGTACACCCCGTCGGGGCGGATGGCCAGCCCCGCCAGGCACTCCTCCAGCAAAACAGGCACATGCTCGAAGGCGGCCGGGTCAAAGGGCTGCTGGGTCTGTTCTTCACTGTGGCCCATGGGGCCCGCCTCCTTTCATATGCAAATGGGTGCAAATGGGGGCATGCAAGATCAGATGTGCAGCTCCCGCAGGCGCGCGGCGCGCTGCTCGTTCGTGATGGCGGCGCGGCGGGCGTCCCAGCGGGCGGCGTCCCAGATCTCGGCATGGCTGCGGTTGCCGATGACGGCCACCGTCTTGCCCAAACCCGCATAGGCCCGCAAAGCCGCCGGCAGCAGGATGCGCCCCTGCTTGTCCGGCGTCACCTCGCAGGCCGTGCTGAACAAGTCGCCCGTGATCTCCCAGCTGGCCGTCAGCTCGTCCGCGCCCAGCCGCTCGGAGATGCGCTCGACCTCCGCCATCGGCAAGGCGAACAGGCACTGGTCCAGCCACTCCATCACCACGAAGCTGTCGCCCATCCCTTCCCGGAATTTGGCCGGGAAGTTCAGGCGGCCCTTGGCGTCGATGGTGCAGTCGTACCGTCCAAAGAACACCCTGACCGCCCCCTTTTGTGGAGCGTGGCGGGGGCCTGTCCCCCACTTCTCCCTACTTTACTCCACTGATAGTGATATTGTAACAAATCGGCCCGGTGAATGCAATAGTTTTCGGCCGACTTTTTCCGTCAATTTGCCGCAGGGCGCACAAACAAAAAGCCCCCCTGCCGGCGGGCGGGGGGCGGTGGCTGGTTATATCCCGGGCAGCGCCGTTCAGGGCTGCTGCTTTTTGGGCGGCTGGCGCAGGCTGGCGCGCACGTTTTTCAGCTGGGCGGCGTTCGACAGCATGGCTTCCTCGGTGCTTTTCAGCATGTTGTCGCAGTAATCCGTGGTGGTCTGGCGCAGGCTGCGGCTCTCGGCCTGGGCCTGGGCCATGATCTCGGCGGCGCGCTGCTGCGCCCCCTTGACGATCTCCGACTCGCTGATCAGCAGGCGGGCGCGCTCTTCGGCCTGGCGGATGATGGCCTTGGCCTGGGCGTTGGCCGAATCGACGATCTGGGCGCGGTCGTTCACGATGGCCTGGGCCTGGCGCAGCTCGCCGGGGAGGTTGGCGCGTATCTCGTCCAGGTAATCCTGGATGTGGTCCACGTCCACGATGCGCTTGCCGCCCGACAGGGGCATGTTGGCGCTTTCGGCCAGGGCGTCCTCGATGGTGTCCAGCAGTTCATTGACGTTCATACAGTTTCTCCCCCTTCCGTCTGTTCCAGGCGGGGCTTGGTGTAGCGCCACAGGCACACGCGGCCGTAGCGGTACTGCTTGCGCAGGCTCAGCGCGCCCACCTCGGCGGGCAGCGCCAGCCTGGCCTCGCTCTCGCACAGGACAATGCCGCCGGGCGCGACGACCTTTTCCACCGCGGGCAGGATCTCCTCCAGCATGCCCTGGTGGAAGGGCGGATCCAGCAGCACCAGGTCGAATTGCTCATGGCAGGCCGTCAGCCAGCGCGCGGCGTCGCCGACGCTGACGCGGCTGCGGTCGAACAGGCCGCAGGCCTTGCAGTTGCGCAGCACGACGGCGGCGGCCTCACGGCTCTGATCCAAAAAGACGCAGCGGGCCGCCCCGCGGCTGAGCGCCTCGATGCCCAGCTGGCCGCTGCCGGCAAAAAGGTCCAGCACGCGGGCCCCCGGCAGGTCGAACTGTACGATGCTGAACATCGCCTCCTTGACCTGGTCGAGGGTCGGGCGGGTCACGTCCGTGCCGGGCAGCGCCTCCAAACGGCGGCCCCGGGCCTCACCTGCGATCACGCGCATCTGCATCTTCTCCTTTCCATGCTTTGACGTTGTACCTTTCATTATTGCAGAGCGGGGCCCGCTTGTCAAGCCTCCTGGCGAAGGCGGCGCGTTTGTCCCCGTTTTCGCCAAAAATTTTGCGGATGCGGGCCGGGATTCTTTATTCGTTCATATCTTTGTGCTACTATAAACTTGATTTAGTATGCCAAGTCCGGTCCCGCCCGGACAGTGAGGAGTCAACGCCAGATGGAACGCATCGAACATTTCGACTGGAACGACGGCTGGGCCTTCACCCCGCAATTCACCCCCGCCCTGCTGGAGGCGGACTACGGCGGCCCCGCGCTGCAGCCGGTCCGCCTGCCCCACAACGTCAAGACCATGCCCTTCAACTATGGCAACGAGAACGATTACCAGCTGGTCAGCGGTTACCGGCGCGTGTTCACCGCGCCCAAAAGCTGGGAGGGCCGCACCCTGCTTTTGACCTTCGGGGCCGCCGCCCACGAGGCCACCGTCTACTGCAACGGCCAGCGGGTGGGTCACCACGCCTGCGGCTACACCGCCTTCACCGTCAACCTGACAGGCGCGGTGCGCCTCGGGCAGGAGAACGTGCTGGCCGTGCGCTGCGACAGCCGCGAGACGCTGGATATCCCGCCCTTCGGCGGGCAGACCGAGGCCTTTACCTACGGGGGGCTGTACCGCGGCGCGGCGCTGGACGTGAAAGAGAACGCCTGGCTGCGGGACGTGTTCATCCAGGCGGGGATGGACGGGGCCTTCCGCATCTATTCGGCGGCGGAGGGCGAGACGGTGGGCTGCGCGCTGGAGGCCGAGATCCGCGCCCCCTCGGGCCGGCGGGCCGTCTACGTGGGCGAGCTGTCGCTGCCCATCAGCGGCACGCTGAACGGCGTGCAGCCCTGGAGCTGCGAGCACCCCACCCTGTACACCCTGACGCTGCGGCTGATCCGCCCGGGCACCGGCGGCCTGCCGGACCGCGTGCTGGACCAGAAGACCCTCCGCTTCGGCTTCCGCAGCATCCAGTTCGTGGCGGGGGGGCTGTATCTGAACGGCGCGCGCTGCGAGCTGCGGGGCCTTGTGCGCAGCCAGAGCTGGCCCTACCAGGGCTACGCCATGCCCGACAGCCTGCAAAGGCAGGACGCGCAGATCTTGAAAAAGGAGCTGGGCTGCAACGCGGTGCGCTGCTGCTGCCCGCCCAGCCCGGCCTTCCTCGACGCGTGCGACGAGCTGGGCCTTTTGGCCTTCGTCGAGATGCCCGGCCGCCGGCACATCGGCGGCCCGGCCTGGAAGGCCCAGGCGCTGCAAAACTGCCGCGAGATGGTCTGCCAGTACCGCAACCACCCCAGCGTGTTTTTGTGGGGGGTGCGGGTGGCCGGCAGCGCCGACGACGAGGCCTTTTACAAAAAGACCAACGAGGCCGCCCGCCGGCTGGACCCCACCCGGCCCACCGCCGGCAGCCGCCGCAGCAAAAAAAGCCAGCTGCTGGAGGACGTCTACGCCTACGACGATTTTTCCTTCGCGGGGGCGGGGGCCGGGGCCGGCTGCCTGCCCAAGGCCAGCGTCACGCCCGACGTGCGCCGGGGCTACCTGATCAGCGGCTACGGCGGCATGATGTACCCCGCCAAAAGCTTCGACAGCACCGCGGCCCGCCTGAGCCAGGCGCTGCGCTACGCCGCCGTGATGAACGACGCCGCCGCCCAGCCGGGCGTGGCCGGTAGCTTCGGCTGGTGCATGACGGACTACAACGTCCACCCCGCCTACGGCAGCGGCGACCGCGTCAGCTATCAGGGCGTGCTGGACATGTTCCGCAACCCGAAGCTGGCGGCGGCCGTCTTTGCCAGCCAGAAGGACCCGCGCGTGCCCTCCGACATCGTGCTGGAGGTGTCGCCCGCGGCGGCCTACGGCGACATGCCCGCGGGCTACCCCGGGGGCTGCTGGGCCTTTACGAACGCGGACGCCGTGCGCATGTACCGCGACGGCGACCTGATCGCCGTCTTTACGCCGGACCGCCAGGGCCGCTTTGCCGCGCTGGCCCACCCGCCCATCCAGATCGACGACTTCGTGGGCCCCATGCTGGAAAAATACGAGGGCATCGCCCACAACGAGGCCGTGCAGCTGGCCGCCTGCCTGAACGCCCTGCGGCGGGACCCCGGCGCCCCCTCGCCCCTGCTGCGGGCGCGGCTGTCGCGCCTGCTGCGCGCGCTGCGCATGAACGAGGCCACGCTCGGCCGGCTGTACCGCACCTACATCGGGATGCTGGGCGGGCCGCCGGCGGCCTTCCGCTTCGAGGCCGTCTGGCGCGAGCGGGTGGTGCGCACCGTCGTGCAGGAGCCGCCCCAGCGCGTCCGGCTGGACTGCGCGGTGCGCAACGCCATCCTGACCGACGGCCCCAGCTGGGACTGCGCCGCCGTCACCCTGCGCGCCATCGACCAGAACGGCTGCCTGCTGCCCTACTGCGCCGAGGCCGTGCAGCTGGCCGTGGAGGGCCCCGCGCACCTGCTGGGCCCCGCGGTGGTGCCGCTGCGGGGCGGCATGGCCGGCGTCTACCTTGCCACCGAGGGCGTGGCCGGCCGCGCCACGCTGCGCTGCCGGATGGAAGGCGCCCTCGACGCCGAGGCCTCCGTCATCATACGCCGGCGCGAAAGCTGAGTTTTCCCGCGCTTTTTTACGCTTGCGTCGCAGTCTGTTCAAATTTTTATCATTTCCGTCTGGCATACTGTAATCAAGATAGTATTTTCCGCCCTCCCGCCCTGCGCGCAGGAGGGCCTTTACAGGGGGTACACTACTTATGCGTGAAAAATTCCGCCAATTCATGGCCGGGCGCTACGGCACCGACGCCTTGAACCAGTTCCTCAGCATCGCGGCCGTGGTGCTGATCCTGCTCAGCCTCGTCACGCGGCTGGGGCTGTTCAGCTGGCTGGGCCTGGCCGCGCTGATCTACTGCTATTTCCGCACCTTCAGCCGCAACATCTCGCGCCGCACGGAGGAGAACTACCGCTTCTACTCCTTCCAGGAGCGGCTTATGGGCAAGTGGAAGGGCGTCAAGCGCCGCTGGGCCGACCGCAAGACCTACCGCTACTACCGCTGCCCCAAGTGCCGCCAGCTGCTGCGCGTGCCGAAGGGCCGCGGCCGCATCGAGATCTCCTGCCCGCGCTGCGGCACGCAGTTCATCAAAAAGAGCTGAGATGTTCGGCTATATCATCCCCGACCAGCAGGCCATGACGCCCGAGGCCCGCTGGCGCTACCGCACGGCCTACTGCGGGCTGTGCCGCCGCATGGCCGCGCTGCACGGCCTGGCCGGGCGGCTGACCTTGAGCTACGATCTGACCTTTTTGAACATCCTGCTGTGCAGCCTGTACGAGGGCGAGACCCCCACCGTGTGCGAGAGCGGGCGCTGCCCGGCCCACCCCATCCGCCCGGTGGACTGGCGCTACAGCGGCCCCACCGATTACTGCGCCGACATCGGGCTGGCGCTGCACTATTACAGCGCCCGGGACAAATGGCAGGACGACCGCAGCGCCCTGGGCCTTGCCGCCATGAAGCTGCTGGAGCGCCGCCGCAGCGAGGCCGAGGCCCGCTGGCCGCGCCAGTGCCGGGCCATCACCGCGGGCCTGGCGCAGCTGGCCGAATACGAGGCCGCCGGCTGCGAGGACCTGGACCTGGTGGCGGGCTGCTTTGGCAGCCTGATGGCGGAGCTGTTCGACTATAAGGCCGACCGCTGGGCCGGCGAGCTGCGCGCCATCGGCGGCGCCCTGGGCAAATACATCTACCTGCTGGACGCCTGGGACGACCTTGCGCGCGATGTGCGCCGCGGGGCCTATAACCCCCTGAAGGGCCTTGCCCAGGCCCCCGGCTACGAGGAGCAGATGCGCGAGATCTTCGAGCTGCTGCTGGCGCAGGCGGCCGCGGCCTTCCGCCGGCTGCCCTGCGTCGAGGACGCGGACCTGCTGGAAAACATCCTCTATTCGGGCGTCTGGCTGAAATACCGGGCAAAAAACCGAAAAAAACAGCCCCGCGACCGCTGAACCTTCGGCCGGGGGCTTGCTTTTTGCGCCTCGATACGCTAGAATAGTTTCGATTTGTGAGCCATCCGGGGGCCCTGCCCCCGCCAGCATAGAGTTGTGAGGAAAGAATGAGAGATCCCTATGAGGTCCTGGGCATCCAGCGCGGTGCCAGCGAGGAAGAGATCAAAAAGGCCTACCGCGCCAAGTGCAAGCGCTGGCACCCTGACCTGAACCCCAACGACCCGACCGCCGAGGAGCACTTCAAGGAGGTGCAGGCGGCCTACGACGCCA
>CALXGZ010000211.1 GCA_944387975.1 uncultured Faecalibacterium sp. | reverse complement strand
GAGGGCACGTCGTAGTTGATGACGGCGTCCACGTCCGACACGTCGATGCCGCGGGCGGCCACGTCGGTGGCCACCAGGATGGACACCTTGCCGTCGCGGAAGCTCTGCATGATGCGGTTGCGGTCCTTCTGGGACAGGTCGCCGTGCAGGCAGTCCACCGAGAAGCCCAGCCGCGCCAGCTGGTTGGCCAGCGTGGCGGTGGCGAACTTGGTGTCGCAGAACACCATCACGCGCTTGTAGCCCTCGCCGATGATCAGCTGCGCCAGGTCCGACAGCTTGTTGCGGCCCGAGGTCTCCAGCTTGTACTGGGTGATCTTGGGCTGGCTCTCCTCCCGGGGCTGGACGGTCACCTCCTCGGCGTCGCGCTGGTACAGCCAGCCGATGTCCATCACCTCGCGGCTGATGGTGGCCGAGAACATCGACAGCGCCTTGCGGTTCTTCATCAGGTCGATGATGTGGCGCACGTCCTTGTAAAAGCCCATGTTCAGCATCTCGTCGGCCTCGTCCAGTACGATCTGCGTCACATGGCTCAGGTCGATGCTGCGGCGCTTGTAGTGGTCCATCAGGCGGCCGGGCGTGGCCACCACGATCTGGCAGCCCTCGGCCAGGCGTTTGGCCTGCTTGTCCATATTGGCGCCGCCGTAGACGCAGGCCACCTTCACCTGCGGCATAAAGTGGGTCAGGTCCTCCATGTCGCCGGCGATCTGCTGCGCCAGCTCGCGGGTGGGGGCCAGGATCACCGCCTGCGGGTACGTTTTGTCCGGCGCGATGTGCTCCGCCACCGGGATGCCGAAGGCGCAGGTCTTGCCGGTGCCGGTGGGGGCCTTGGCGATCACGTCCTTGCCCTGCATCATCAGGGGGATCACCTTTTCCTGTATCTCGGTCATTTCGTCAAAGCCCATCCGCTCCACGGCCTGGTGGATGGCCTCGCTGCACTGTAATTCACTGTATCGCATATTTCTCCGTCCTATCTGCTCTGGGCGCATAGCTACCATTTTAATAACAGTATAACATAGCCCCGGCCAAAAGTCAGCATGTAAAAACAAAAAGGCCGGACGCCTGCTGCGCCCGGTCTTGTGCGTTGCTTTGGGGGATCACGCCGTCTCTTCCATCGCCTTGTCTGCCGCGGCGGCCGCGCGGGCGGCCTCCAGCTTCTGCTTGAAGCGGCCGCTGGCCTTGAAGCCGGGGATGGAGGTGGACTCCAGCCGGCTGGACACCTTGGTCTTGGGGTTGGTGTAGGCCTTGGGCTTGCGGGGGCGCATCTCAAAGCGGCCGAAGCCGGCGATGGTCACCTTCTCGTCGGCTCGCAGGCACTCGGCGATCTGATCAAACATAGCGTCCATCGTCGTCTCCACCTGGCTCTCGGGGAAGCCGGTCTTGCGGGCGACGGTCTCGATCATCTGGGAACGGGTCATGTATCATTATCCTCCTGGAACAGCTTTTCGGTACAGGGCGCCCCCTTTGGCTGCGGGGATGCCCCAGGAAACTCGTAAAAGTGACGTACTTTTGCAAATTTTTCGTCGTAGAGTATAACAAAGGGTCTCTGGCAAAGCGATACTCTGCACACGAAACAGCACTTTTTGCACACGAAGCCTTATTTTTCCTTATACAGCGTCGCAATATCCACCAGCGGCACGTTTTTCAGGCTGTGCTCGCTGCGCAGGCAGTCCACCAGGGCGTTGGCGGTATCCACGGCGGTGATGCAGGGGATGCTCAGCTCGACGGCCTTGCGGCGCAGCCGCACCGAGTCGCGCCGGGGGTCGCGGCCCTTGGCGCTGGTGGAAAAGACGTAGTCCACCAGGCCGCTCTGCAGCAGGTCGACGATGTTGGGCGCCTCGCCCGACATGTTGCGCACCTCGTTGCAGGGCACCATGTGCTTGTTCAGCCAGGCGCAGGTGCCCGAGGTGCCGTACAGCTTGTAGCCCATGCTCTTCAGCTTCCACGCGATATCCACGAACTCGGGCTTGTCGCTGTCTTTGACGGTGAAGATGCAGCAGCTGGCCGGGCCGGGCGTCTTGAAGGTGTAGCCCGCGCCGATCAGGCCCTTGAGCAGGGCGTCATGGCAGTTGGGCGCGATGCCCAGCACCTCGCCCGTGGACTTCATCTCGGGGCCGAACTGGGTGTCGACGCCGTGCAGCTTTTCAAAGCTGAACACGGGCACCTTGACGGCCACATAGGGCGCGTTGGGGTACAGGCCGGTGCCGTAGCCCATACCGGCCAGCTTTTCGCCCAGGCAGCAGCGCACGGCCAGGTCCACCATGGGCACGCCGGTCACCTTCGAGATATAGGGCACCGTGCGGGACGAGCGGGGGTTGACCTCGATGACATAGACCTTGCCGTCCGACACGGCGTACTGCACGTTGACCAGGCCCACCACCTTCAGCTCGCGGGCGAAGCGGCCGGTGTAGTCCACCATGGTGTCGATCACCTTCTGGCTCAGGTGCTGCGCCGGGTACACGCAGATCGAGTCGCCCGAGTGCACGCCCGTGCGCTCCACCTGCTCCATGATGCCGGGGATCAGGTAGTCGGTGCCGTCGCAGATGGCGTCCACCTCGCACTCGACGCCCTGGATATACTTGTCCAGCAGGACGGGGTGGTCCATATCCACATGCTCGGTGATGACGCCCATATACTCGATGACGTCGGCGCGGGTATAGGCGACGATCATGTTCTGGCCGCCCAGCACGTAGGACGGGCGCATCAGCACCGGCAGGCCGATCTCCTCGGCGGCGGCCAGGGCCTCGTCCAGGGTGTAGACGGTGCGCCCGGGCGCGCGGGGGATGCCGCAGCGCTCCAGCAGCTCGTCGAAGCGCTCGCGGTCCTCGGCCTCGTCGATGGCGTCGGCGGGGGTGCCCAGGATGGGCAGGCCGATCTCGTCCATGTGCTTGGCCAGCTTGATGGCGGTCTGGCCGCCGAACTGCACCACGCAGCCGTCGGGCTTTTCGGTGGCGATGATGTTGTCGACGCTCTCGGGCGTCAGGGGGTCGAAGTAGAGGCGGTCGCCGGTGTCGAAGTCGGTCGAGACGGTCTCGGGGTTGTTGTTGACGAGGATGGCCTCGCAGCCGTGCTTTTTCAGCGTCCAGACGCAGTGCACCGAGCAGTAGTCGAACTCGATGCCCTGGCCGATGCGGATGGGGCCGGAGCCAAAGACCAGCACCTTCTTCTTTTTCTCCGTGCGGCCGGCCTCCTTCTCCGCGATGAACTCCGCGGCCTCGTTGTCGCCGTCGTAGGTGGAGTAGAAGTAGGGCGTGTTGGCCGAGAACTCGGCCGCGCAGGTGTCCACCATCTTGAAGCCGGCGCGGTAATCCTCCACGGGCAGCTTGTCCACCTGGGCCAGGCGGCGGATGGTCTTATCCTGGAAGCCGTACTTCTTGGCCTCCTTGTACTGTTCGGCGCTCAGCACGCCGTTGCAGCGGGCCAGGCCGTTTTCCAGGTCCGCCAGGTGCTGCATCTTGTCCAAAAACCACCAGTCGATCTTGGTGATATCGTAGATGGTCTGGTGGTCGATGCCGCGCTTGAGGGCCTCGTAGACGCAGAACACGCGCTCGGAGTCCTGCACGTGCAGGTGGGCGATGATCTCGCGGTCGTCCAGCTCGGCAAAGGGCTTGTGGCTGAGGGTGTCCATGCCCAGCTCGATGGAGCTGACGGCCTTCATCATGGCGGCCTCGAAGCTGTTGCCGATGCTCATCACCTCACCGGTGGCCATCATCTGGGTGCCCAGGGACTTGTCCGCATAGACGAACTTGTCGAAGGGCCATTTGGGATACTTGACGACGATGTAGTCCAGCGCAGGCTCGAAGCAGGCGCAGGTCTTGCCGGTGACGTCGTTGGTGATCTCATCCAGGGTGTAGCCGATGGCGATCTTGGTGGCCACCTTGGCGATGGGGTAGCCCGTCGCCTTGGAGGCCAGCGCCGACGAGCGGGACACGCGGGGGTTGACCTCGATGACCGCATAGTCGAAGCTGTCGGGCTTGAGCGCGAACTGGCAGTTGCAGCCGCCCTCGATGCCCAGCTCGGTGATGATATCCAGCGCCGCGGTGCGCAGCATCTGGTATTCGTGGTCGCTCAAGGTCTGGCTGGGGGCCACCACCACCGAGTCGCCGGTGTGGATGCCGACGGGGTCGAGGTTCTCCATGTTGCAGACGGTGATCACGTTACCCTTGTGGTCGCGCATCACCTCGTACTCGATCTCTTTCCAGCCGGCGATGCACTTTTCCACCAGGATCTGGTGGATGGGGGAAAGCCGCAGGCCGTTGGTGCCGATCTCGATCAGCTTGGCCTT
>CALXGZ010000210.1 GCA_944387975.1 uncultured Faecalibacterium sp. | reverse complement strand
TGCAGGCGACGTCCCCCTTATTTTAGCGAAACTCTGTCAATGGTAGCGGTAACTGGATTTGAACCGGTGACACTTCGGGTATGAACCGAATGCTCTAGCCAACTGAGCTATACCGCCATATTTACTTTGCGCTCTCGCAGAACGCTTTATTATTATATCCAATCCTTCGCAGTTTGTCAACAGCTAATTTGAAAAAAGTACAAAGTTTTTTGCACCCCTCTCAGTCTCGCCGCCCTTTCCGGCAAGGTGTACTTTCCCAAACTGCGGTAAACGGGCAAAAAAGTAACGTGAATGGGATAGTGGAAGCATTGCAGCTAGGCGAAATTTTTGTTATACTATTCTTGTAAAAACATTTCCGAAAAAGTACACCTTGCCGGAAAAGACTCCCCCCCTCCGCCGCCTCCGGCGGCACCTCCCCCGCACGCGTGGGAGGCTATAAGGAATGGATTTAAAATAAACAGGCCCTGCCTTATCCCAAGCAAATGGGACGAGGCAGGGCCTTTTGGCGTGCTTATTCAAAATCCCTACATTATAGGCTCCCACGCGTGCGGGGGAGGTGTCACAGGGAGCGCAAGCGGACTGTGACGGAGGGGGAAAGCTGGCTCCCTCCCCCACTCCTGGCAATGAAAAATTAAGCCTTCTTACTGGGCACCATGACCTCCAGGCCGCCCATGTAGGGCTGCAAGACCTTCGGGATGGTCACGCTGCCGTCGGCCTGCAGGTGGTTCTCCAAAAAGGCGATCAGCATGCGGGGGGGCGCGACGCAGGTGTTGTTCAGGGTGTGGGCCAGGTAGTTCTTGCCGTCCGCGCCCTTGACGCGGATGTGCAGGCGGCGGGCCTGGGCGTCGCCCAGGTTCGAGCAGCTGCACACCTCGAAGTACTTCTGCTGGCGGGGGCTCCAGGCCTCGATGTCGCAGCTCTTCACCTTCAGGTCGGCCAAATCGCCCGAGCAGCACACCAGCTGCCGGACGGGGATCTCCATGTTCTGGAACAGCTCGACCGAGTAGCGCCACAGCTTCTCGTACCAGTCGTTGCTTTCCTCGGGGCGGCAGACCACGATCATCTCCTGCTTTTCGAACTGGTGGATGCGGTAGATGCCGCGCTCCTCGATGCCGTGGGCGCCCTTCTCCTTGCGGAAGCAGGGGCTGTAGCTGGTCAGCGTCAGGGGGAGCTTAGCCTCGTCGATGGTCTGGTCGATGAAGCGGCCGATCATGGTGTGCTCCGAGGTGCCGATCAGGTACAGGTCCTCGCCCTCGATCTTGTACATCATGGCGTCCATCTCAGGGAAGGACATCACCCCCTGCACCACGTTGCCGTGCATCATGAAGGGCGGGATCACATAGGTGAAGCCCTTGCCGATCATAAAGTCGCGGGCGTAGGCCAGCACCGCCTCGTGCAGGCGGGCGATGTTGCCCAGCAGGTAGTAGAAGCCGTTACCGGCCACGCGGCCCGCGGCGTCCATATCGATGCCATCGAAGCTCTCCATGATCTCGGTGTGGTACGGGATGGGGAAATCGGGCACCACCGGCTCGCCGAAGCGCTGCGCCTCGACGTTATGGCTGTCGTCGGGGCCGATGGGCACGCTGGGGTCGATCATGTTGGGGATGGTGTACATGATCTCCTGGATGCGGGCGGCCAGCTTGTCCTTTTCGGCGTCGAGGGCGGCCAGCTGCTCGGCGTCGGCCTTGACGGCGGCGTTGTTCGCGTCGATCTGGGCCTGCAGCTCGGCCTTCTTAGCCTCGTCCGTGCACTTTTTCAGCTGGCCGAACAGCGGGCCGTTGGCCTTGCTCAGCTTGTTGCGCTGGGCCTTCAGGTTTTCGGCCTCCTGCAGGCACTTGCGGTATTGGGCGTCCAGGCCGATCACCTCGTCCACCAGGGGCAGTTTCGCGTCCTGGAACTTCTTGCGGATGTTCTCCTTGACGGCGTCCGGGTTATCCCGTACAAATTTGATGTCCAGCATGTGATTACTCCTTTACAACGTTTGTTCCCACAAAGCTTCGTAGATGGGCGCGGCGGGCGCGGGGTCTGTCCCCTCCCGGTCGTAGCGCCCCAGCAGGTTCGCAAAGGCCCGCAGCTGCTCGTCCGAATAGAAGTGAACGGTCAGGCTGCCCTTGCCGTCCTTGTACGCCACCGAGACCTCGTTACCCAGCGCCTGGCGCAGGCTTTCCTCCACCTCGACGGGCAGGGCCGGGCGGGGCGGCGGCTCGGGCGCGGGCTGCTTTTTGGCGTCCTTCGCCAGCTTGCGGCATAGGGCCTCGGCCTGGCGGACGTTCAGCTCGTGCTCCGCGATCAGCCTGGCCGCCTCGAGCTGCAGCTCCGGGCCGGGCAGGCCCAAAATGGCCTTGGCGTGGCCGGCGGTCAGCTTGCCGGCCCGCAGCAGGTCCAGCGCCTCGGGCGGCAGGCCCAGCAGGCGCAGGCTGTTGGCCAGGGCGCTGCGGCTCTTACCCAGGCGCTGGGCCGCCTGCTCCTGCGTCAGGCGGCAGCGGTCCATCAGCTCGCGTATGCCGCAGGCCTCCTCGACGGGGTCGAGGTCCTCGCGCTGCAAATTCTCCACCAGGGCCAGCTCCATGGCCTCCTGGTCCGACACGTCCCGGATGACCACGGGCACCTCGGTCAGGCCGGCCATGCGGCAGGCGCGCCAGCGGCGCTCCCCCGCCACGATGCGGTAGCCGCCCATAGGCTGTGGCCGCACTGCGATGGGCTGCAGCAGCCCGTGCTCCCCGATGCTGGCGGCCAGCTCGGCGAGGCTGTCCTCGTTGAAGCTCTTGCGCGGCTGGCCGGGGTCGGGCTCGATCTCCCGCAGGGGGATGGTGCGCACCCCGTCCCCCGTCTCGAGACTGGGCGCGGCGTCCTCAAACAGGCTCTCCAGCCCGCGGCCGAGCCCACCTCTTCCTCTTGGCATCTGTCACCCTCCTCATGCCTTCTCGGGCGTCTTTGCAGATGCCTCGGTCTTGCTTGCTTTGCTGCGCCGGCGGCGGGGCTGGGGGTCCCGCGGGCGGTTGCGCTTGACGAATTCGATCGCGAGGTCCATATAGGCCTCGCTGCCCTTGCCCTTCGGCTCGTAGTAATTGATGGGCTGCCCATAGCTGGGCGCCTCCGAGATGCGGATGGTTCGGGGGATGGTGGTCTGGTAGACCTTATCCCCGAAGTACTTCTGCACCTGCTCCACCACCTGCAGGGTCAGGTTGTAGCGCCCAGCGTACATCGTGAACACCACGCCCTCGATATCGAGGTAGGCGTTGTACTTGCGGCGCACCGTCTTCAGGGTGCTGATCAGCTCGCTGAGGCCCTCCAGGGCGTAGTACTCGCACTGGATGGGGATCAGCACGCTGTCGCAGGCGCACAGGCCGTTCAGCGTCAGCAGGTCCAGGCT
>CALXGZ010000209.1 GCA_944387975.1 uncultured Faecalibacterium sp. | reverse complement strand
TCTCCTCAAAGATCTTGGCCATCTGGACGTAGCCTTCCTTCTTGGCCTGGCTGGCAAAGTAGGTGTACTTGTTGCGGGCCTGGCTCTCACCGGCAAAGGCTTCCATCAGGTTTTTTTCGGTCTTGCTGCCCTTGAGTTCCATAGTGCATTCTCTCCTTTGTGTTCAAAATGGTGATCGCGTCGGTTTGCGTTGGGTCTTTGGCTTATCACGGCGCCTGTATCCAGGCTGTGCTTCTATTATACTCCCTTCGGGTGCAGATTTCAAGGGATGATAGCCTGTTTTCAAGAATTATTCTTAGTTAGTTCACGCGTGCTGCTTCATGGCGGCGGCCGCAAGGCTCAGCGCGCTCCAGGCGGCCTGGTACATCAGCACCACCAGCAGCGACAGCGTGCCCACGCTGCCCGAATAGCTCAGCAGCAGCCCAATCAGCGCCGAGAAGCCCGCCGACACCAGCTGGATGGCCAAGCCGCTGCTCTCGGCCGCCTGGGCCTGCTGGGCCGCGCGCAGGCCGCCGGTCAGGCTGGCGAAGCCTTTCAGGTGCAGCATGCAGCAGGGCGCGTCGCCGGTGGCGGCCACCGCCGGGGCCAGCGCCGCGCACTGCGCCTCGTCCAGCACGGTCACCAGGCCCTCGGGCAGGTGGTAGGCCGCGGCGATCTTCTCCGCCGTGAGCGAGGGGTCCTGGCAGGTGACCAGCAGACCGATGTTCTCCTTTTGCAGGATGGCCAGGCCCCGGGCCGCGTGCTTGCCGCCCACGTAGCGCAGCACGAACATCGCGTACATGTTGCCCGACACCGCCAGGTACAGCACCTGCAGCTCCCCATTGCGGGAGTGCTTGGCCTCGTACCCGGCCTCGGGCAGGGGCACGCCCTCGCGCTCCATGTAGGCGCGGGTGCCGATCAGGATGCGGTTGTTGTCGCACCAGGCCGAGAAGCCCTGCCCCATGTGCACCTCCAGGTCCTTGACGGGAGGCAGGATGTCGGTGCGGTCGGCGATGATGGTGCGGAACAGCCGGCTGAGGGTGTTGCAGCCCTGGTTCAGCACGCTGGCCGCATAGAGGATGGCGCGGTCGATGCGCCCGCCCTTGAAGATGCGGATATCCTCCAGCTGGGCGCTTTCCGGGGTGAACAGCTCCCCTGCGTCCACCTGCACGGTGTCGATGCCGTTCAGCTCCTCGATGCCGGCCCAGCCCGGGATGACGGCCCCCAGCGCGCCGGCGCTGCGCTCGGTGCGCAGGGCGGTCATCCCCGCGACCAAGGTGGCGGACAAAGGCGCGCCCAGGCACAGCACCGCGGCCAGGGCGGCGGCCGCGCCGCTTACGCCCTTGCCGGTGGCAAGCATCCATACCGCGCCCACGGCGGCGCAGCCCAGCAGCACGCGGGCCAGGGTCTGGGCCCGCTTTTCCCCGGCGCGGGGGCCAAAGCTCTGGGCCAGGTAGCCGCCGTCGCCCTCCAGCGGGCGGCTGAGCAGGATCCAGGGGTCCTTTTCTTCCAGCGTGGGGGCCAGGCAGCGGATCAGGTCGCGGTCCCGGGCGCGGTAGGCGCCCTGGTGCTCCACGCCGCCGGCGGCCAGCTTGTAGCCGTCCCGGACCGCCACCGCCAGCAGCCGGTCGCCGAGGTTCGCCATGAACAGGGCCAGCGCGGCCGCGCCGCTCATCAGCGTCAGGGAAGTGGCCTGGTAGCCCGCGGGGTCCAGCAGGGCCGCCGCCGCCTGGACCAGGGCCCCCACGCCGGCCAGCGCCGGCATCGTCTCATAGGCGGGGGCTTTGGCCAGGCCCAGCAGACCCGTCCGCAGCACGTTGTGGGATACGGCCAGCGCCGCCGCCAGCAGCAGCAGGTTCGTTCCCATGAAGGCGGCCGGGGCCGCCGCCGGGCTCAGGCCCGCCATCGCGGGCAGCATGCCCTCGTAGACGAAGCCCGCCCACAGCAGCGCCGCCGCCAGGATGCCGCTCAGCGCGCAGCGCAGGTTTAGCCCGGCCACCGTATGGGCCAGGGCCTGGGCGGCCTCCTCGGGGCTTTGGGGCGTGTCGGGGGCCTCCGGCTCCGGCGCGGGCCGGTCGGGGGCCGCTTCCGGCGTCTCCTCCGCCTTGTCCGGGGCAGGGGCGGCGGCTTCGGGCGCGGGGGCCGGCGCTTCCTTCGCCTGCTCCGCCTTGGCCTTTTTGGCCCGGCGCTTGCCCGCAGGGGCCGCGTGGCTGGCCTTATGCGCCGGGGCGGCCTTCTCGGCCTCCGGCTCCGCCTGCCCGGCGGGGCCCTCCTCGTGCAGCTCGATGCTCATGGTGTCGTCGAGGTTCGGGGGCGGGGTCTCGCCGCGGGGCGCTTCGTCCTCCCCCACCCCGAAGAAGTGGAAGCCCCCCACCTGCTGGGTGATCTCCTTGTCTTCCTCCGGCTGCGGGGGCTGGGGCGCGGGGGCCGCGGGCTGGGGGCCCATCGTCTCCAGCATCAGGCGCAGCTTTTCCAGCTCCTTGTCCTCCTCGTCGGGGATGCGCCGGGGCTTTTTGCGGGGCTTTTTGTGGCTGCGGGCCGGCTGGGCCGCGTTTTGGGCCGGGGCCGCTTTCGGCGCGGGGGCCGGCTGCGGCGCGGGCATTTCAGCCGCGGGCGCGGGGGCCGCGGGCTCTTCCAGGCGCAGCTCCCCGGCGTCTGCGCCGTCCGCAGGGGGCGGCGCGGGCGTCTCAGGCGCAGCCCTCACCGGGGCGGGGGCGGGCGGTTCCTCCGCCGGGGGCTCTTCCGCGGCCGCCGGGGCTTTGGCCGGGGCGGGCGGTTCGGGCTGCGGCGCGGGCCGGGGCTCGTCCGCGGGCTGTGCCCCGCCGCCTTCCAGCTCCCGCGTCAGCTCTTCCAGCAGGGGCGCGGGGGCCGGGCGGGCCGCCAGCTCCAGGCTGCCGTCCGCCTTCTCTTTGGCGTCGCGGCCCAGCAGGATCTCGCCCGTGGGGGCGATGGGCGTCTCGGCCCAAAAGATCTCCTCTTCCTCCTCGGGGGGCGGGGTCCCCCGGGCCTTTTCCTTTTTCGCGAAGAAGCGCGCCAGCAGGCCGTGCTTGCGGTCGGGCTGGCGTTGGGGGTTGATCATCTCCTCCGGCACCTGGGCCACGCTTGTGGTGAAAAAGGTCTCAAACTTTTTCTGTTCGTTCTCGTCGCGGGTCACATCCCGGCGACCGGCATCCTTAGGCATCCCTTATGTCCCTCCCAAGCCGGGGCGTCGCCCCGGTCGATTCATACGTTCCCGGCGCGCTGGGCCTGGATCTCGTAGAGGATGATCCCGGCCGCGACCGAAACGTTGTAGCTGTCCACGCCCGTGCCGGGGGCGGCCATCTCCAGCCGCAGCACCCCGTCGCAGCGCTTTTTGACCAGCTGCGACACCCCGCTGCCCTCGCTGCCCAAGACCAGGGCGATGGGGCCGGTGAGGTTGTTTTTGCGCAGCGAAACGCCGTCCATGTCGGCGCAGTAGACGAACAGGCCCTGCTCCTTCAGGCGGCGGATGGTCTCGGCGACGTTGACCACCCGGGCCACCGGCAGCCGCTCGGCCGCGCCGGCCGAGGCCTTGATGACGGTAGGCGTGACCTGCGCGCCCCCGCGCTTGGGGATGATGACGCCGTGCGCCCCGCACAGCAGGGCCGAGCGCATCACCGCGCCGAGGTTGTGGGGGTCCTCGATGCCGTCGCTGATGACGAGGAAGGGCGCTTCGCCCTTGGCGCGCGCGGCGTCCAGCAGCTCGTCCACATCGGCGTAGGCGAGCTCGCTGGCGAAGGCGGCCACCCCCTGGTGACTGTCCGTACCGGCCAGCTGGCGCAGCTTGTTGGCGTGCACCCGCTTGACCGTGGCCCCCGCCTCCTTGGCCAGGGCCGTGTAATAGGCGGCCACCGCCGGGGCCATGCCCTCGGCCAGCAGCACGGTATCGACGCCCGCGCCGCTTTTCAGCAGCTCGGCGACGGGGTTTTTGCCGTAGACCAGCCGTTCGTTCGGCTGGGCGGGGACCTGGGCGTCCCGCTCGCGCTCGGGGCGGCCGGGGCGCGCTCGATCGTTTTGCATCTGTCTTGTATCCTCCCTGTATCCGGCGTTTGCCGCCGGCAAAGCTTTTTGTGATAAATATAGATAAAGTATAACATAAGCCGGCCTGTATTGCCAGCAAATTGGCATTTTTTCACCGCCGGCGCGCCCTCGCGTCCAGTATGGGCGGCGGCGCGGCGGGCTAAACCGGCGCGGCTGTTTTCAACAAATACGAGTTGTAAACGGGGCTTTTCCTTTTCCACATGTTGAAAACCCTGTGGAGAAGGTGCAAAAGTCAAGCTTCAATGCAGCTTTGCGCTGTGGAATTCCACTGTTTCCACCATGTTTTCCACATTTGCGGGGCCGGGCGGCGGGGCGCGCGGGTTACGGTTTGTATTTTTCAAGATGGAAAGCTGACCATTTTCGCGCCCGAAATTTGGTCTTCTTTGCAAAAAATGCCGACAGCGCCCCGCACGCTGTGTTATACTGTTGAAAAGACTGTGTAAAAAAGGAGGCTTTACCCTTGTTGCTTTTAGACGCAAAGGGCCTGGACCTTGCCCAGACCTTCGGGTGCGGGCAGTGCTTCCGCTGGCGGCAGGACGCCGGCGGCGGCTGGGTGGGCGTCGTGGCGGGGCGGGCCGTCCGGGCCGAGGCGGCCGGCGGCGGCTGCATCCGGCTGACGGGCCTGGCCGGCCCCGCGCCCGAGACCGAAGCCGGCTTCTGGGCGCGCTACTTCGCGCTCGACCTCGACTACCCCGCGCTGTTGGCGCGGATGCGGGCGGCCCACAGGGGGCTGGCCGGCTGCATCGACTGCGCCCCCGGCATCCGGGTGCTGCGCCAGCCCTTTTTCGAGACGCTGGTCACCTTCCTGATCAGCCAGAACAACAACATCCCCCGCATCGCCGCCATCGTGGACAGGCTGTGCCGGGGCCTGGGCGCGCAGCTGGACGCGGCGGGGCTGTACTATGCCTTCCCCACGGCGGAGGCGCTGGCCCCGCTGGAGGAGGCGGACCTGGCCTTTTTGCGGGCGGGCTGGCGCGGCGGCTATATCCTGGACGCCGCGCGCCGCACCGCCGCCGGCCAGCTGGAGGAAGCTGCCCTCCGCGCCCTGCCCCTGGCCCAGGCCCGCGCCCGGCTGATGGAGGTGCGGGGGGTGGGCCCCAAAGTGGCCGACTGCACGCTGCTGTACGGCCTGGGCCGCTGGGACGCCTACCCGGTGGACGTCTGGATGAAGCGGGCGGGGCAGGCGCTGCTCACCGCGCGCGTCAAAGACCCCGCCGCCTACCTCAACCGCAAGACCGGCGGCTGCGCCGGCATCGCCCAGCAATACATGTTCGCCTGGGCGCGCAGCGCGGGTTTGACAGAAAAAACACACAAAAATCCCGCTGGCGATTGATTTTGCCGCTTTTTTCGGTTATACTGGAAAAGCAGGGACCGCCCCCCCACGCGGCGGGCTGATCTATATACACGAATCGATGCTGGAGGTAAGAACCATGCTGGTAAACGCAACTGAAATGCTTCTGAAAGCGCGGGACGGCCATTACGGCGTGCCCCAGTTCAACATCAACAACCTGGAGTGGACCAAGGCTGTGCTGACTGCCTGCGAGCAGACCAAGAGCCCCGTCATCCTGGGCGTGTCCGAGGGCGCGGGCAAGTACATGACCGGCTTCAAGACCGTGGCCGCGATGGTCAGCGCGATGGTCGATTCGATGGGCATCACCGTGCCCGTCGCGCTGCACCTGGACCACGGCACCTACGAGGGCTGCAAGGCCTGCGTCGAGGCCGGCTTCTCCTCCATCATGTTCGACGGCAGCCACTACCCCATCGAGGAGAACGTTGAAAAGACCAAGGAGCTGGTCGCCCTGGCCCACGCCAACGGCATGTCCATCGAGGCCGAGGTCGGCTCCATCGGCGGCGTGGAGGACGGCGTCGTCGGCACCGGCGAGATCGCCGACCCCGCCGAGTGCGCCCGCATCACCGAGCTGGGCGTCGACTTCCTGGCGGCCGGCATCGGCAACATCCACGGCGTCTACCCCGCCAACTGGAAGGGCCTGGACTTTGAGGCGCTGGACCGCATCCATCAGGCCACCAACAACATCCCCCTGGTGCTGCACGGCGGCACCGGCATCCCCGACGAGATGATCGCCAAGGCCATCAGCCTGGGCGTGTGCAAGATCAACA
>CALXGZ010000208.1 GCA_944387975.1 uncultured Faecalibacterium sp. | reverse complement strand
CGGCAGATGGCCCGGGCCGCCGCCGAGGACGCCCGCGCCGAGGCCGAGGCCGCCGTGTCCGGGCTGCGCGCCGCCGAGGACGCCGTGCGCCGCTGCGGGCTGCGCTGCGCCTTAGCCGGGGCCCGCGGCGCGGACCGCAGCGCTGCGGCCGCCGCCCTGGCCGAGGCGCGCGCCGCGCGGGACGCCCTGCTGGCATCCAGCGGGCGCTCGCCCCAGGCGCTGGAGCCGAAATTTACCTGCGCCCTATGCCAGGACACCGGCGTGGCCGGCGGCAAGACCTGCGCCTGCGTGCGCCGCGAGATGCAGCGGCTGCGCCGGGAAGAGATCGAGGCCATGTCCAGCCTGTCGGTGACCAGCTTCGACAGCATGAAGCTGAGCTACTACCCCGACGCCCGCGACCCCCAGAGCGGCCGCAGCATCCGCCAGTACATGGCCGAGCTGCTGGCCGACCTGCAAGACTACGCCGCCGCCTTCGACCTGGACAGCGAGAACCTGATGCTGACCGGCAACGCCGGCCTGGGCAAGACCCACGCCGCCCTGGCGGTGGCGGGCGCCGCGCTGGACAAGGGCTTCGACGTCATTTACCTGTCCAGCCCGGAGTTTTTCAGCCGGGTGGAGACGCTGCACTTCGGCGCGGACCCCGCCGGCGAAAAGGAGGCCCTGCTGGAGACCGTCGCCGGCGCCGACCTGCTGATTTTGGACGACCTGGGCACCGAGTTCAACTCCAGCTTCGTCATCAGCACGCTCTACAGCCTGCTGAACGAGCGCCTGGGCCGCCGCCGGCCCACCATCCTCACCACCAACATCACCGACGGTGCCCTGCTGGAAAAGCTCTACACCGAAAAGGTCGCCAGCCGCATCTCGGCCTTCGTCCCCTACCGCTTCCTGGGCGAGGACATCCGCCTGAAAAAGGCGATGGAGGAATAAGAGGGGCCCCCAAACCATGTCAACCCATGGCACCTAAAAAACCATGTAAACCATGCAAACCATGACACCCCCGTCCTCTGCAAACAAAAAACGCAGGAGCCCCCCGCGCGCCGCGGGCTGAGCTTCTGCGTTTTCTTTTGGCGTCCCTGAGAGGAGTCGAACCTCCGGCCTACCGCTTAGGAGGCGGTCGCTCTATCCATCTGAGCTACAAGGACACGGCCGGACCCTCACCTATTATAACGGCAAACGGGGGCCGCGTCAACAGGCGATTTGCCGAAAACGGCGCGCCCCCGGCGCAGCAAAAACAGGGCGGCGAGCGAAAAAACAGGCGCCTCCTCTCTTTGTCGAAATCTTTCAAACAGAACGGTTTGATTTGGCGCATATGCACAAAATAAAAAACGAATCGTTCCCTTGCAAAAACAGATTATTTCTGTCTTGACCGGTTGTTTTCTGTTTCCAAAACGGTGACAAGCGCGTTCTGATGCAGTATACTGGCCTCAGCAAACGGGGCCGGACAAGGCCCCGGGAGGTCCACAAAAAACCGCACGCAAAAAAACGCATGCAAAAAACAGAAAGGAGAACACACACTATGGATGAAAACCTGTCGGATGCCATCGTGATGAACCTGGTGGTCAACAGCGGCGAGGCCCGCTCCATCGCCATGGAGGCCATCGAGCTGGCGCGCGAGGGCCAGTTCGAGGCCGCCGCCGCCAAGATCGCCGCCGCGCGCGAGACCATCAACGCGGCCCACAACTTCCAGACCGAGCTGGTCCAGCGCGAGGTCAACAACGACCCCGTCCCCATGAGCCTGCTGATGTGCCACGGCCAGGACCACCTGATGACCGCCATGGTCGTCATCGACCTGGCCGAAAAGTTCATCGAGGTCTACCAGAAGCTGGCGCAGTGAGCCGCCCCGCCCCAAGGTCCGCAACCGCAAAACTGTATTGATGAAGGAGAATGTATTATGAAGATCCGTCTGTTCTGTGCCGCCGGTATGTCCACCAGCCTGCTGGTGACCAAAATGCGCGAGGCCGCCAAGGCCATGGGCATCGACGCCGACATCGAGGCCGCCGGCGAGGCCCGCGTGAACGAGGAGACCGAGGGCTGCGACGTCGCGCTGCTGGGCCCCCAGATCCGCTATAAGCTGGCCGCCGCCAAGAAGATCTGCGACCCCAAGGGCGTGCCCGTCGACGTCATCCCCATGGTGGACTACGGCACCATGAACGGCAAAAAGGTGATGGAGTTCGCCCTCAAGCTGGCCGAAAGCAAGAAGTAAGCCGCCCTTTTGCGGCGCGCGATATCGTTTTGAAGGAGGAAGCACTCAATGGCAATGATGGATAAATTGCAGGCCACGATGGAAGCCACCCTCGTGCCTGTGGCGTCCAAGATCAACGGCCAGCGCCACGTGGCGGCCGTCCGCGACGCCTTTACCCTGGCCTTCCCCATGACGCTGGCCGGCTCGCTGGTCATGCTGGTCAACTACGCCGTGCTGGACCCCAACGGCTTCATCGCCAAGATCCTGCACCTGGGCGCGCTGATCCCCAACCTGGCCGATTACCAGGCCGCCCTCACCCCCATCCTGCAGGGCACCACCAACATCATGTCCCTGCTGATCGTGTTCCTGACCGCGTACAAGCTGGCCGAGACCAAACAGGGCGACACCCTGCTCAGCGCGCTGTGCGCCGTGGGCGTGTTCTTCATCATCTACCCGCCCTATGAGGAGAGCGGCGCCCTGCCCATGACCTTTATGGGCGCGCAGGGCCTGTTCGTCGCCCTGATCGTCGGCCTGCTCATCGGCGAGGCCATCCCCGCCCTGGGCAAAAACGAGAAGCTGCGCATCAAGATGCCCGACGGCGTCCCGCCGGCCGTCGCGCAGTCCTTCAACCTCGTCATCCCCGTCATCATCGTCTTCGTCGTCGCCAGCGTGTGCAGCTTCATCTTCGGCATCGTCACCGACGGCGGCATCCAGTATATCATCTACAACGTCATCCAGGTGCCGTTCCGCAGCCTGGGCAACAACATCTTCGCGGTGCTGATCTTCGCGCTGGCGCAGCAGTTCCTGTGGATCCTCGGCATCCATGGCCCCAACACCCTCAGCGCCATCCGCACCATCATGTTCGCCGAGCAGGGCGTCGCCAACCTCGCCTACTACGGTGAGACCGGCACCACCATCGGCACCCCCTTCCCCATCACCTGGGCCGCCATCAACGACGCCTTCGGCAACACCGGCGGCTCCGGCGCGACGCTGGGCCTGATCATCGCCATCTTCATCGTGGCCCGCCGCGACAAGACCCAGATGACCATCGCCAAGCTGGCCTTCGCGCCCGGCCTGTTCAACATCAACGAGCCGCTGATGTTCGGCCTGCCCATCGTCATGAACCCCATCTACGCCATCCCCTTCATCCTCACCCCGCTGGTGTGCAACATCTTCGGCTACATCTGCACCATCGTGCTGCAGATCATCCCGCCCGTCACCGTGGACGTCGGCTGGACCACCCCCGGCTTCCTCATCCCCTTCCTGGGCTCGGGCGGCCATAACCCGCTGTCGCTGGTCATCGGCGTGCTGTGCGTGGGCATCAGCGTGCTGATCTACCTGCCCTTCGTCATGGCGGCCGCCAAGGCCAACATCGCCAACCAGGGCGACGAAGAATAACCGCTATTCGCTCTGCGCGCAGGGCCCCCGACCCCTGCGCCCCAGATCTGGAAGCCCTGTCCTTCCCAAGCGAGGGGCAGGGCTCCCGCTTTATCACAACCATGCAGCAAGGAGGCAAGGCATGAGCTTTCGCAAAGATTTCCTGTGGGGCGGCGCTGTGGCCGCCCATCAGCTGGAGGGCGCCTACCGCGAGGGCGGCAAGGGCCTGAGCATCGTGGACGTGGTCACCGCCGGCGACCATACCCACCCCCGCCGCGTCACCGACGGCGTCGTCCCCGGCGAGTATTACCCCAACCACGAGGCCATCGACTTCTACCACCACTACAAGGAGGACGTCGCCCTCTTCGCCGAGATGGGCTTCAAGTGCTTCCGCACCTCCATCGCCTGGACGCGCATCTACCCCAACGGCGACGAGCCCGTCCCCAACGAGGCTGGCCTCAAGTTCTACGACGACCTCTTCGACGAGTGCCATAAGTACGGCATCGAGCCGGTGATCACCCTCAGCCACTTCGAGATGCCGCTGCACCTGGCCCAGGCCTACGGCGGCTGGAAGGACCGCCGGATGATCGAGTTCTTCGTGCGCTTCGCCCGCACCTGCTTCGAGCGCTACAAGGGCAAAGTCAAGTACTGGATGACCCACAACGAGATCAACAACCAGGCCAACTTCGCCCACGCCAACAGCATGTACTTCAACTCCGGCTTCCTCTGCGGGCCGGACGACGACAACGAGCGCCTGATGTACCAGGCCGCCCACTACGAGCTGGTGGCCAGCGCCCTGGCCGTCAAGCTCGGGCACGAGATCGATCCCGACGCCATGATCGGCTGCATGATCGCCATGACGCCCATCTACCCCGCCACCTGCAAGCCCGAGGACGTCCTGATGGCCGAGCGCGCCATGCAGCGCCGCTTCTACTATATGGACGTGCACGCCAAGGGCTTCTACCCCCCGAACATCCTCGCGCACTGGCAGCGCAAGGGCTGGCAGATGGACGTGACCGGGGCCGACCTGGCCGCCTTGAAAGAGGGCTGCGTCGATTATATCGGCTTCAGCTACTATATGACCTTCGCCATCGAGCACAAGGCCGACAACCCCCACTACGAGTACCGCGAGAGCACGGACCTGGTGCGCAACCCCTACGTCCAGGCCAGCGACTGGGGCTGGCAGATCGACCCGGTGGGCCTGCGCTACGCCCTGAACTGGATGACCGACCACTACACTCAGCCCCTGTTCATCGTTGAGAACGGCCTGGGCGCCTACGACAAGGTGGAGCCCGACGGCAGCATCCGCGACGATTACCGCATCGCCTACTTCCAGCAGCACATCGCCGAGATGAAGAAGGCCGTCGAAGAGGACGGCGTCAACCTGATGGGCTACACCCCCTGGGGCTGCATCGACCTGATCTCGGCCTCGACCGGCGAGATGGACAAGCGCTACGGCTTTATCTACGTGGACAAGCACAACGACCGCAGCGGCACCCTGGCCCGCAGCCGGAAGAAGAGCTTCTACTGGTACAAGAAGGTCATCGCGACGAACGGCGAGGACCTGACCAACGACTAAAAGAAAGCGGAGTGTGACAAATGGCAGGGATCTGTCTTACCATGGACGTGGGCGGCAGCTCGGTAAAGTACGCGCTGACCGGCCCCGGCCACGACTTGCGTGAACACGGCAAGGTGAAGACGCCGCACGACGACCGCGCCGCCTACCTGGACGCGCTGGCCGGTATCTACGCGCAGTTCAAGGGCCGCGTCGAGGGCATCGCGATGTCGGTGCCGGGCATCATCGACAGCGAGCACGGCCTGTGCAAGACCACCGGCGCGCTGGGCCTGGGCGAGGACTTCCCGCTTGTGCAGGAGCTGGAAGCCCGCTGCGGCGTGCCGGTGACCATCGCCAACGACGCCAAGGCCGCCGCCACGGCCGAGGCCGCCTGGGGCAGCCTGGCGGGCTGCAGCTCGGGCATCGTCATCGTGCTGGGCACGGGCATCGGCGGCGCGCTGATCCTGGACGGCAAGGTGCTGGCGGGCAAGCATTTCGCCGCGGGCGAGTTCAGCACCATCTGCCTGGACAACCACCACGACGACATCTTCCACACCTGGTGCGGGCTGAACGGCAGCAGCAAGCTGATCACCACCGCAGCCTACGCCAAAGGCGTGGACCCAGCCGCCGTCAGCGGCGAGGACGTCTTTGACTGGATCAACGCGGGCGACGAGGCCGCCTGCATGGCGCTGGACAGCTTTACTCTGACGCTGGCCGGCATGATCCGCAACCTGCAGCTGATCTTCGACCCCGAGCGCGTCGCCATCGGCGGCGGCATCTCGCAGCAGCCCAAACTGATGGAGTCGCTGCGCAAAAACCTCGCCCAGGTCGAGCGGCTGACCGCCCGCCACGGCATGCCCCGCGCCGAGGTGGTCACCTGCAAGTACTACAACGACGCCAACCTGATCGGCGCCTACGCCTACTACGTGCAGCGCCGCGGCTAAGCCATCACCGCCGGCCCCTGCCGGGCTGCGTGGACCCGCCCGGCAGCAGGCTGTGTTCTCTTATTCCCGTCAAGGCCCCCTGTGGAAACGCTCCGCAGGGGGCTTTGGCTGTCCCTGCCGCGCCAAAACAAAAACAGAGGGTCCCTCGCGGGGCCCCCTGCTTGGACGGTTGATAATTTTGCATCTCATCAGGGCAGTAAATATATTCCCCCTGAAAAGCTACTTGTTCCCTTATTACTGCGCATAAGTACCAGCCGCGCCGCCATACAATAATCATCCTGAGGGTTCCACTTTACACCATCACGGAATAACTCTACAAAGCGTCGGGGACCCAATACATCTTTTGTTTGGAATAACACTTGTGGAGAAATGCCCAGCCGCGCTGCGATTGCTTCTGCTTGTTCACGCATGGATGCGTCCGCTCCATGGAAAGCACAAATAGCACCGTCCAACAGCGCCTTGATCGCGCAAGCAAGATCAAGTTTTGACTCCGCAGGGACAGAAATTCGTATCTCAAGCCCAAAGTTTTGCCCTTTCGGCACAGTGCGGTATATTTTGATCTTTTCCGGTGACTTCAGGAGCGAAAGCCAATAATCAAAAGGTTTTTTACTACTGCTGAAACCTGTTGTCTCTACATTCTCCCAGGTTACAGCAGGTTCTTTCTTCCACTGCGGTTCTGGCAATGTTTTTACATTCCGACACTGATAGCAATAATAGTGTGGATATTCCTGCCTGGAAGAGGGTCCGGCGATTTCCATTCGGAGTTCTTGTGCGCCCAGAGCAGAAAAAGACGATGTCCCAATATTATAAAAAAGTATATTTTCAAGGTCGGCCATACCAGCAGCCGGCCCACTATAATTTGCCA
>CALXGZ010000207.1 GCA_944387975.1 uncultured Faecalibacterium sp. | reverse complement strand
CATCCATATGGGCGGCGGCGTCTCGGTGGGCGCCCACGACCACGGCAAGGTGGTGGACGTGAACAACATCCTGGACGGCGAGGGCTGCTTCAGCCCCGAGCGCAGCGGCACCGTGCCCGTGGGCGACCTGGTGAAGATGTGCTTCTCCGGCAAGTACACCCAGCAGGAGATCTACAAGAAGATCTGCGGCAACGGCGGCTTCAACGCTTACCTGCACACCAACGACGCCCGCGTGGTGGAAAAGCTGGTCAAGGAGGGCAGCGCCGAGGCAAAGCTGGTGCAGGACGCCTTCTACTACCAGATCGCCAAGGACGCCGGCGCGATGGCCGCCGTCCTGTGCGGCAAGGTCGATCAGATCATCCTGACCGGCGGCATCGCCTACGACCCCTACACCCGCGAGATCCTCGAAAAGTACCTGGGCTTCATCGCGCCCATCACGGTCTACCCCGGCGAGGACGAGCTGCTGGCGCTGTGCCAGGGCGCGCTGCGCGTGGTGACCGGCGAGGAAAAAGCCCGGGAATACTGAGCCGCCCTTCCATCCCCTTATATCACACAGGCCCCCGCCCCCCTCGCACCGAGGGAAGGCGGGGGCCTTTTTGCGTCAATTTGCGTCACAAAGAGAACTGCACCGCGCAGTAGGCCGCGTAGATGCCCAGCAGCGCCACCCCCTGCCAGCGGTAGAGCCTGCCCTTGCACAGCGGCGGCACGACCAGCAGCGCCATCACCAGGAAGGCCACCGGCAGGTCCAGCACCAGCGAGGCGTTGTGCCCGGCCAGCACCGCCCCCGCCGGCAGGCCGAAGGGCGCCAGCGCCACCGAGACGCCGTTCACCAGCACGAGGTTGAACAGGTTCGCGCCGATGACGTTGCCCAGCGACAGCGCCCCGTGCCCCTTGACCAGGGAGGTGATGGCGGTGACCAGCTCCGGCAGCGAGGTGCCGAGGGCCACCACCGTCAGGGTGATGACCGATTCGGGCACGCCGAGGGCCGCCGCGATGAGCACGCCGTTGTCCACCATCAGGTTGGCCCCCAGCGCGATCAGCGCCGCCGAAAGCGCCAGGCGCAGCAGCTCCACCGCCAGGCTGCCGCCCGGGGCGGCGGTGGGCGCGTCCTCCGGGCCCGGGGCGGGCGCGGGGGCGCGGCGCGCCGCGGCCACCTGCGCCGCCATGTACGCCGCGAACAGGCCCAGCAGCACCAGGCCCACCCAGCGGTCGAAGCGGCCGCTGCCGTAGGCCACCGCCGCGTAGAACAGCGCCGCCGCGAAGAAAAAGCCCACCGGCAGCCGCAGCGCCGCGGCGTCCGCCTTGCCGGGGCGGACGGCGATGGTCACCGCCGCCACCAGCGCCGCGTTGCAGATGATGGAGCCTATGGCGTTGCCGTAGGCGATTTCGCCGTGGCCGCCCAGGGCCGACGCCGCCGAGATCATCACCTCGGGCAGGGTGGTGCCCACCGACACCACCGTCGCGCCGATCAGCAGGTCCGGCAGGCGGAAGCGACGGGCTATGCCCACCGCCCCATCCACGAACCAGTCGCCGCCCTTGACCAGGCACAGCAGCCCTACACAGAACCACAGTATCGCGTTGAACATAAGCCGCCTCCTTTATTTCATGCAGACCGCGCCGGCTCAGGCCGGCTTTTTGGCGTTGGGGTAGATGCGGGCCATGCGCTCGTCGGGGAAGCGCTCGTCCAGCAGTACGTCCAGGGCGTTCGCGGCCGGCACGCCTTCGGCGCGGGCGTCGCTGCGGATCAGCGCCAGGCCCGACACCGCCATGTTCACCACCATGAACAGGCCCACCAGCACCGTCAGCCAGCGGCCCGTGTGCCCGCGCAGCCACACGATGCCGCGGTATACATACGGGTAGCACAGCTTGACCCAGGCCACCGCCGCAAAGCCCCAGAAAAAGCAGTACAGCAGATTGATGCGGCCGCCGAGGTTGAATGGGATCTTGCTGTAATCCCAGAAGATGACGCCGAAGACCAACTCGCCCAGGGCGCTGCACACATACTCATACGCGCCGCCCATGAAGGTGCCCAGCACGAACAGCTCGCTGGATGTGCGCGCGCTGCCGTCCTTTTTGCGGGGCAGCAGCAGCGAGGCCATGACCAGCGCCGCGCCCCACACGATGCTGAAGGGCCCCCACACCAGGCTGGAGCGGCTCATCCACACGCCCATGCGCGCGCGGCAGAAGAGCGTCTCGACGATATCCCCCACCAGCGACCCGATGGTGAACAGCCAGACCACGTCCCCGATGCTCGCCCCCGGCTCCACCTTGGCCGGGCGCTGGGCGGCGTGGGGGTAAGCGCCCTCGATCCGGCGCTCGATGCGCAGGGCGATGCGGTCGTAGAGCGTGCGGGACTGCTGTTCCAGCGCGCGGTTCAGCCCCTCCAGGCGGGTGGGCCGGCGGCGCAGCAGCGCCGCGCTGCCCAGCTGGTCCAAAACCGCCAGGATGCCCAGCACCCAGGCCAGGGTCTTGAACAGCCACACCGGCATCAGATGGAAGGCCGAGCCCAGCAACTGGTTGCCCCACAGCACCGAGATACAGCCCAGCGCGCCCCACAGCAGCGAGTAGGGCAGGCAGACATAGCCGTCGATGTTGAAGCGGTGGCCCGAGTAGTCCCACCAGGTGCGGTGGTGCAGCCGCTCCAGCGTTTTGGCGGCCACCCATTCCACCACCGTCGCCACCACGGTACAGCCCAGGAACAGGTAGAGCAGGTTATCCCGCAGGTCGTCGAAGCCGACGGCCATGATGACGGCCGCCATGCCGTAGACATAGCAGAAGGGCCCGGCGGCAAAGCCGCGCTTGACAAAGCCGCGGCCCCGGGCGGCGGCCACCACCGTCTCGCCTACCCAGCCCAAAAACGAATACACCACGTACAGCAGCACGAGGTCGTAATACCACGCATATTCCATGATGTTTTTCCTTTCCCAAAGCGATCAAAAAGTACGACTTCATTCTAGCAGAAGCCCGGCGCAAATACAAGTGTCTCTGCGCAAAGGGGCTGTAAACATTCTGTAAACAGTATGCCCCGCACGCAGCAAAAAGCCGCCGCGCAGGGCTTGGCATGCCCCGCGCGGCGGCGTCTCACCGCTGCCACCAGCGCTTTTTCTCCCCCACCGGCACCACGTCGCTGAACAGGCAGCGCACCTTCGGCGACAGCTGGGTGTCCCGGTTGTAGCAGCCGAACAGCCACTTATCATAGGCCACCTGGCCCACCAGCTTGTCGAAATAGGCGTGCAGGCGGTTGTTTTCGCCCGCGGGCAGAATGGTAAAATCCAGGAACCTGCTTGGGGCGTCGTGGGTCAGCACATACTGTACCTGATGGCCGTGGGCCGCCACGTTCGCGTCGCAGAAGGCGTATTCCTCGTCCGATGGCATCTCCCGCGGCCACCAGTTGACGCCGGGGTCGCGCTCCTCCTTGTCGGGGCTCTCGCCGCCGCCAAAACAGAGGAAGCTCAGCCCCTCCAGCTCGAGGATGCTGCCGCGGCACACGTGGTACACGTTGCCGGCCACCGGCTGCACCCGCCCGCCGAACTTCTCCTCCACGGGCAATGCGTCCAGCAGGTCGTAGTTCTCATGGGTGCCGTCCAAAAACAGGATGGTGTACGGGCGCTTCGCCAGCCAGTCCAGGCGCTTTTGCTCTTCCCTGCCGCCGTCCCACAAAAAACCGAAGTCCCCCAAAACGAACAGCACATCCCCCTTGCCGAGGCCGCGCAGCGCCTTGGACTTGAAGCGCTCCAGCTCGCCGTGGGTGTCCCCTGTGATATAGATCATGCGTATTCCCCTCTCCCGGTTTGTGAAAGTGGCGCGCCAGGCCCTTGCCACCCACCCGCAAACCTGCTATATTATTAGAGTAAGACCGGACCACGCGCCCGGTCCTGTTTGACTGACTTGCAGCCAAGGTATTTTTGATCAAAATCGACGCTACTATTGTAGCGCGTTCCGAGGGAATTGTCTACATGAAACGACTTTTTGCACTGCTTTTGGCCCTGGCGCTGGCGGTGGGCTGCCTGGCCATGCCGGCCGGGGCCATGTTCGACCCCAGCCCGGTCTATGAGGTGAAGGCCCAGAGCGCCTACATCGTCAACACCGACACCAACATCATCCTCTATGAAAAGGACAGCACGGCCCAGATGCCCGCCGGCGGCCTGACCAAGCTGATGTGCGCGGCGCTGGTGCTGACGAACTACGGCGACGAGCTGGACAGCCGCAGCTTCCAGATGCCCTTTGCCATCTCGGACTATGTCTACGGCACCGACAACGCCGATATGCGCTCGGGCGAGACCTTCACCCTGCGGGAGGCCCTGTACGCCATGCTGCTGCGCAACGCCAACGACGCCGCCATGGGCATGGCCTACCAGCTGTCGGGCAACGACCTGGCCGGCTGGGTCAGCCAGATGAACAGCCTGTCCCAACAGATCGGCACGACCGCCAGCACCTGGACCGACGCCTGCGGCCTGGACGCCGGCAATGTGACGAACGCCGTGGATATGTACCTGATCCTGCGCTATCTGATGGGCTTCGACGCCTTTGTGGAGATCGCGGGGGCGGCCAGCTTCCAGATGCCGGCGAAGGAAAAGCACACAAAGCCCTTCATCCTGACGAACCAGAACATGGCCCTGAACCAATCCAGCGGCGGCAAGTTCTACCGTTCGGCCATGCAGGGCGGCATGTGCGACGTCCTGGCCTACAAAAACGACCACGGCGACCAGAGCTACGTCTCCTGGGCCTCGCAGGACGGCGAGACCTATATCTTCTGCGTGATGGGCGTGCCCGACAGCGCCGACGCCTACGGCTACGCCAACCGCCGCCCCGCCCTCTACGAGACCACGCAGCTGATCGACTGGGTCTACAGCAGCTTTTCGGTGCAGGCGGCCCTCGACCCCGACCAGGCCCTGGCCGAGATCCCGGTGAAGTACTCCTCCGAGACCGACACCCTGCTGCTGTACCCCGACGACCAGATGATGACCATTCTGCCCTCCTCCTCCGACAGCTCGGTGACGCAGAAGTTCTTCCACCTGCCCGAGTCGGCGGCCGCGCCCGTCAAGCAGGGGGACATCGTCGGCACCGTGGAGCTGCGCCTGGCCGGCGAGACCATCGGCGTGGCCAACCTCGTGGCCGGCCAGGACGTCAACCGCAACCCAGTGCTGTACGGCGTGGCCCAATTCCAGGCCTTTCTGGGCAGCCTGTACCTGAAGGTGGTGCTGGCCCTCAGCGCCATCGCGCTGGCCCTGTACGGCGTCTGGTGGGTGCACAACGCCATCCGCGAGCAGCGCAGCTGGGGCAGCAAGCACATCAAACGTCACTGACGGGCCCTCCGGGGGACCCTTTTCTGCGCGCAAAAGCCGCCGTGCATCGGGTGCACGGCGGCCTTTTTGTTTCACTTCAAGTCCAATTTGGGCGGCACGTCCAGTTCCTCCGGGACATACTTACCGTTTTTCCTGCGCTGGCGCACGCATTCGGTCAGCAGGTATTCGATCTGGCCGTTCACCGACCGGAAGTCGTCCTCCGCCCAGGCGGCGATGGCGTCGTACAACTTCGCGGACAGCCGCAGCGGTACCTGCTTCTTGGGCTCGGCCATCAGTACAGGCTGCCGGAATTGACCACGGGCTGGGCGTCGTGGTTGCC
>CALXGZ010000206.1 GCA_944387975.1 uncultured Faecalibacterium sp. | reverse complement strand
GGGCGACGCGGTGCGGGTGCCGCTGGCCGACCGGGCCCGCCTGGCCGCCCTGCTGGGGCGCGGCTGGGCCGGGGTGGCCTGCGAGGCCGCCGGCGCGGGCATGGCGCTGGACCTCTGCCCGCCCTAGTTAGGGTGTATCTGAAAATTCCCCAACGCTGTTCCATTCTACCAAAAAGCGCCATCTGCTGCGTTGCATTCGCTTGCATTCCACAAAGGAGTGCAGCGTTCATGCGCCTTGCATCTGGCACTTTTTGGCGAATGTCCCGGCATTTTTGAATTCTCAGATACACCCTAGGCAATAAAACGGAAAGGGAAGTCAAAGGATGAAACTGGTCATACTGGAAAGCTATGTGATGGAGCCGGGCGACCTCGACTGGTCGGGGCTGCGGGCGCTGGTACCGGAGGTGGCGGAGTACGTGCGCACCCCCTACGAGCAGATCGCCGCGCGCATCGGCGACGCCGAACTGGTGGTGCTGAACAAGTGCCGCATGGACGAGGCCATCCTGGCCCAATGCCCGAAGCTGCGCTGGGTGGGCATCATCGCCACCGGCACCGACAACCTCGACCTGGCGGCCTGCCGCCGCCATGGCGTCAGCGTGGCGAACGTGCCGGCCTACTCCACCTACAGCGTGGCGCAGATGGCCTTCAGCCTGCTGCTGACGCTGTGCCAGTGCCCCGAGCGGCAGGACCGCGCCCTGCGCGACGGCTACTGGCAGCTGGGCATCCCGGCGGGGTACGGCATTTTGCCGCAGGTGGAGCTGTACGGCCGCACCTTCGGCGTCTGCGGCTACGGCAACATCGGGCGGCAGGCCGCGCGCCTGGCCCGGGCCTTCGGGATGCGGGTGCTGGTCTGGACGCGCACCGTCCGGCCGGAGTACGCCGCCGACGGGGTCGAGTTCGTGGACTTCGACACCCTGCTGGCGGAAAGCGACGTGGTCAGCCTGCACTGCCCGGCCACGCCCGCGACGCGGGGC
Source organism: uncultured Faecalibacterium sp. (assembly GCA_944387975.1). Lineage (GTDB taxonomy): Bacteria > Bacillota > Clostridia > Oscillospirales > Ruminococcaceae > Faecalibacterium. The sequence continues at coordinate 6,792 of CALXGZ010000206.1, read as the reverse complement.
CTGATCGGCGCGGCGGCCCTCGCCAAAATGAAGCCGGGGGCCGTCCTGCTCAACACCGCGCGGGGCGCGCTGGTGGATGAGCATGCCGTGGCCGCCGCCCTTGAGGCGGGGCGGCTCGGCTGGTACGCGGCCGACGCCTTTGCCGTTGAGCCGCTGCCGGCGGACAGCCCCCTGCGCACCGCGCCGCGGACGCTGTTCACGCCGCATGTCGCCTGGGCCACCGGCGGGGCGCTCAGGCGGCTGATGGAGATCACGACGCGGAACCTTGCCACCTTCCTCGCCGGGAAGGGGGAAAACATCGTCAACTAAAAAGGGCCCCGCCTTTTGCAGGTCGGGGCCCGAACAGGGAGTTTTTGCAGGACGGCTTGCCCCATGCTGAGCGGGGGCGGGCCGTTTTGCGTTTACAGGGTATAGCTCATGGCGTCGATGCGCTGGACGTTGGCGTCCGCCTCGCCGGCAGGCGCTTCGCCATCGGGGGTGCTGACGCTGCCTGCGCCGTCGGCGACGGCGTTCACCGCGCTGACAAGGCCGGCGGAGCAGGCGATGTCCTTGCAGTCGTAGAAGGCCAGATGCTCGAGGACGTCGGCGGGGGTCAGGCTGCCGTCAAGGCTGACGCTGGTGCAGTCCACCAGCGTCAGCCCGTCGGGGAAGGCGTCCAGCAGGCTCTTGTCCACGGTGATGTGCAGCTTGTCGAACAGGGGCTTGCCGGCCAGATAGTGGACGTCGCCGTCCAGGATGGTCTCGGTGACGGCGTCGAGGGCGTCGGCCAGGCTCTCGGGCAGGTAGACGTCGCCCTCCACCTGCAGGTACTCGAGGTTGCTCAGGGCCTCGGCGCAGTCCTCGGTCAGGCGCAGGTCGCCCAGTACCAGCAGGCTGTCGCCAAAGCGGCGCAGGGCCGCGCCGTTCAGGGTCAGGTCGTCCTGCTCCACCGCAATGCCGTCCGGCAGGATGACCAGCCGGGTGTCGGGGTCGAAGAGAGGGGCCATGCTCCCGGCCAGGCTCTCGGTCAGGTAGGCCTCCCGGGTGGAGAAGCGCACCCCCTTGGCGGCCAGCTCCTCGCCGTCGACGGCGTCGTCCACCGCGATCAGCCGCTGGGCGGCCCAGTACAGGCGGCCCGGCTCGGCCCGCAGGGCGAAGGCCCGGTCGATGACGGCGTTGCTCTTGAGCACCACCGCCCCGTCAGGATAGGTCTCGACCTTGCCGTTGACCTGGGCCTTGCTGGCCAGCACTGTGGCCAGCGAGTCGGGGCAGAGGACCTTGCCGTTGATGGTCAGGCCCATATACTGGCGCAGCGCGTCGCCGGCGTCGGGGGTGATGGTCATCAGCCCGTTGATCACCAGGTACTGCCGGCCGTTGGGGGTGTTGCGCCCGGTGAACAGGGTCTTGCCGTTGAGGGTGTTGAGGGTGGTCTCGTCGTCCAGGTCGATGGTGTGCATGCAGTCCAGCTCGATGGGGTAGCGGCTCATCAGCTCGCGGGCGCGGGGGTTGGTGACGGTGAGCATGGCGTTGATGTGGATGCTGTCGTACTGGCTGAGGGTGGATTCCTGCGTTTTGCGCAGGTCGCAGAACATGGCGTTGATATCAAGTTTCTTGCTCATAGGTTTATTCCTCCTTGAGTGCTTGCTGCAGCTGTTTGCGGATGCGGTGCAGCCGGGTACGGATGGTGGCGGCGGGCTCGCCGGTCAGTTTGGCCAGCTCGGCGGCGGTGTAGCCCTCGTCGTAGCGCAAAGCGAACAGGATGCGGTCGCTGTCGGGCAGCCTGGCCAGCACGGCGGTCAGCTCCACCCCGCCGAGGGCGGCGCAGGCGGCTTCGTCGGGCGCGTCTTCGTCGGGGGGCGGGGCGTATTTTTCCAGCAGGGCCCGCTCCTTGGCGGCGCGGCGGACGGCGTCGCAGTAGAGGTTATGGGCCGTCTCGAACAGCCAGGCCTTCTGCTGCGGGGCCGTCAGGCCGGCCAGCTGCTGCGCGTGGCCCATCGCCCGGAGAAAGGCCTCCTGCGCCAGGTCCTCGGCCTGGCCCTCGTCCCGCGTCAGCTTGCGGCAGAAACGGACGAGCTTGTCCCAAAAGCTGTCGTAGAGCGTCTCCCACATATCTCTCACCTCCCACCGGCGGCCCGGCCTTCCGTCTTGACTCCCGGCCGCTTACACCCGTTAGACGAACGGGGAGGGCAAAGTGTTTCACAAAACAAGAAAAAAGCCGGAAGTTTTTGCGCTTCCGGCTCAAAGGGTATTCAGTTGAGGATGCCGCTTTCGGCGATGGCCCGGACGGCCTCGGCGATGCGTTCGGCCGGCATGGTCAGGGCAAAGCGGACATAGCCCTCGCCCGCAGGCCCAAAGCTGGAGCCCGGGGTGCACAGCACGCCGCTTTTTTCCACCAGGTCCATGCAGAAATCCATGCTGCTGCGGTAGTTCGCGGGGATGGGCGCCCAGACGAACATGCTGCCGTGGCTGTCGGGCACGGGCCAGCCGATGCCCCGCAGGCCGCCGCACAGCGCGTCGCGGCGCTGCTGGTAGACGGCGCACTGCGCCTTGACCATATCCAGCGGGCCGGTCAGGGCGGCGATGGCCGCCTGCTGCACGGGCAGGAACATGCCGAAGTCGATCTGGCCGCGCAGCCGGCGGAAGGCCGCCACCACGTCGGGCCGCCCCACCAGGAAGCTGATGCGCGCGCCGGTGACGTCGAAGCTCTTCGACAGGCTGAAGAATTCGACGCCCACGTCCATCGCGCCGGGGGTGTTGAAGAGGCTGCGCCCCTCGGCCCCGTCGAAGATGATGTCGCTGTAGGCGTTGTCGTGGATGAGCAGGATATCGTACTTTTTGGCGAAGGCGACCAGCTCCTCATAGAGGGCGGGGGTGCCGACGCTGCCCACGGGGTTGGCGGGCAGGGAGACGATCATATATTTGGCCCGGCGCGCCACGTCCTCGGGGATGCCCTGCACATAGGGCAGGAAGTCATGCTCCTTGACCAGGGGGTAATACCAGGGCTCGGCCCCGGCCAGCTTGGCCCCCGCGATGAACACGGGGTAGCAGGGGTTCGGCAGCAGGACGGTGTCGCCCTCGTCGCACAGCGCCATGCCGATGTGGCCGCAGCCCTCCTGGCTGCCGTTGCAGCTGGCCACCTGGGCGGGGGTGATCTCCACCCCGAAGCGGCGCTTGTAGTAGGCGCACACGGCTTCGAGCAGCTCGGGCAGATCGCGCAGGCTGTACTTCCAGTTTTCGGGGTCGGCGGCCGCGCCGGCCAGCGCCCGGACGATGTGAGGCGCGGGGGCAAAATCGGGCGTGCCCACGCTGAGGTTATAGATCGTGCGGCCCTCGGCCTCGAGGGCCACCTTTTTTTCGTTCAGGGCCGCGAAGATCTCGTCCCCGAACAGCTTCATCCGCTTGGAAAATTCCATCCTTACATTCCCTCTCTCTTTTTTGCTGGTACTTTGCCCATTTTAGCACGTTTCGCCGGGGTTTGCAAGTTAATCGATCGTCGTGGCCGTGCGGCCCACGCCCAGCACGGCTGTGGAGATCTTCGCCCAGCTGTTGCAGCCGCACACGCCGTCGACGGTCAGCCAGTTGCGCCGCTGGTAGCCCTTGAGGGCGTTCTCGGTCAGGACGCCGAAGACCCCGTCGATCTTCGTACCCGTGGTGTAGCCCAGGGTGGACAGCGCGTCCTGCAGCACCATGACGTAGCAGCCGCGGCTGCCCCGGCGCAGCGTGGGGTAGCCCGAGGTCGTGCCCGAACAGGCGGGCACGCCGTAGCGCCGGTCGAAGTGCACCCAGGTGGGCGTGAGGGAGAGCGGCTCGACGTAGCCCCAGGCCCCGCTGCGCAGCGCCGCGTTGAAGATCTCGGTGCGGCGTTCGGCGGTGGTGGTCTGCCCCACGTCGAAGGACAGGCCCGCGTAGTGCTGGCTGCGGGTGCCGTGGCCGCCCTCCCAGATGCGGCGGAAGGCGTAGCCGACGTGGATGCCGCGGCCGTAGCGGCGGCGGGTCAGGTTCCAGGCTTCCATCGCGGTGGTGGAGGTCCACAGGGTGGCGCTGCCCGACTGGCCGCGGAACTCCCGCACGAGCAGGGTGTGCTCGGTGCTGTAGGGCATGGGGTCGTTCTCGTTCAGGTCGGGGTAGGTGTAGACGCGGTCGTCGTAGCTGTCGTAGATCAGGAGGCGGGCCATGTTCACCCCTCCTCCGGCTGGGGCAGCGGCGCGGCCCCGGGCTCCAGCGTGCCGGTCAGCAGGGCGATGCCCAGGCCCTCGGCGGCGTCCCAGGTGTCGGCGTCCACGACGCCGGTGACGGGCAGGCCCACCAGCTGCTGCAAGCCGCGGGTGCCCGCCGCGACGTCCTCGGTGTAGTCCGGCAGGATGCCGGGGCTGCGCACCGTATCATAATAGTAGGCGATGCGCGCAAGCAGCACGGTGTAATACAGCACCGCCTGGCCGGAGGCGCCCACCTCCAGCGGCGCGCCGGGGTAGGGCAGGCGCTTGACGCTGACCACCGGCCCGGACAGGCGCAGGCGGTTGGCCTGGGCGTAGAGGTTCTCCCAGGTGGCGCGGCCGACGACGCCGTCCACGGTCAGGCCCGCCAGGCGCTGGTAGGCACGGACGGCCGCCTCGGTGCCGGCGCCGAAGCTGCCGTCGATGCTGACGGAGGGCACGGCGGGGTCGTAGGCGTGCATGAGGTAGAGGTAATATTGCAGCTCGCGCACGGCCCGGCCGCTCGCGCCGCGGCGCAGCACGCCGGGGAACTCGCCGGGGCGCAGCTTTTCGGCCAGCAGGTCGTTGGCGATGTCGGTGTAGACCTCGCGCAGCTTGTTCCAGGTGCTGCGGCCGACGACGCCGTCGTCCGTCAGGCCGAAATAGCGCTGGAAGGCCGCGACCGCCCGCCGGGTCGAAGACCCGAACTTGCCGTCCACCGTGGGGTTGTTCAGCGCGGTGTAGACCGTGCGCGCGATCTTGAGCCAGAACTGCACGAGCCGGACGTTCTGGCCCGAAGCGCCCTCCCGCAGGGGCGTGCCGGGGTAGGCGTTGGGGGTGCCGTTGTCCGACTGGATGCTGAAGAACTGGGCGTAGACGGCGTTCCAGGTGTTTTCGCCCACGACGCCGTCCACCGTGAGGCCGTAGCGCCGCTGGAAGGCGCGGACCGCCGCGGCCGTCCCGCTGCCGAAGCGGCCGTCTACCGTCACCGAGGGGATGGAGGAGACATACTGGCTGATGGTGTTCAGCCAGAACTGCAGCTGCTCCACGGCGCTGCCGCTGCTGCCGCTGCGCAGGGTCCTGCCGCCCCAGGTGCCGTCCGAGAGGCTGCCGGCGGAAGTCTCGCCCTCGCTGGTCAGCTCGGCCAGGTCCTTGACCGAGACATAGATATAGCTGATCTTGTACCAGGTCTGGCGGCCCACCGTGCCGTCGGCCGTCAGGCTGAACTGCCGCTGGAAGCGTTTGACCGTGGCGGCCATGCCGCTGCCGAACACGCCGTCCACCTCCAGCGCGCCGAAGAAAGGGTAATCCTTCGTGATGCGGTTGAGCTGGCGCTGCAGGGTAAAGACGTTGGCGCCGCGGCTGCCCTGGCGCAGCGGGCTGCCGGGGTAGCTGGCGGGGATGGCGGCAATGTTGGAGCTGCGCACGATCTCGATGTTGCTGCCGTAGTAGTATTTCAGGATGCTGAGGGCGCTGCGGCCCTCCTCGGCCAGGGACACGGTACCCCACTGCTTCAGCCCCTTGCAGGAAACGGTCTTGCCGTCGCAATATTCTGAAAAGTAGGGGTTGACGGTGCCCGTCTTGCGGATGTAGGTGTTGAAGATATCGTCGGTCAGCCGCACCATCACGTCGAAGACGGTGCGCCCATGGACGTAGGCCTGGTCATAGCCCGGCGAGCCGGTGATGTTGAAGCCAAAGCCCCGCGAGGGGTACCACTCCGTGTAGATGCGGTTGAGCGCCAGGGAGATCTGGCAGTGGATGTTGGCCCGCAGGGCCTGCTCGGGCCAGGTAACACAGAATAAACCAACCGAATATTTTAACGTGTAATCGCCAAAATTTTACGAAAAACACCATGATTTGGAGTGAAATAAGGATGGTCAAAGTATGACTTATATGGCCTGAATTTTATGGATGAATGTTGTATAACGAGGATGAAAAAGAAAGGAAAATCAATGCCTGCCAACTACTTCTACGGCCCCCAGGCGGAGCAGTTCGCCTTCTACCGCATCCCCAAAGCTCTTTTTACTCATCCGGCTTATCGCAGCATTTCCACCGACGCCAAAGTTCTGTATGGCCTGCTATTGGACCGGATGAGCCTGTCCGTCCGGAACGGCTGGCTGGACGAGCAGGGCCGGGTGTATATTGTATTCACAGTGGAGGAAATCATGGAATGTCTTGCCTGCGGCAATAAAAAGGCCGTCGGTCTTTTGCGCGAGCTGGAAACAGAAGCTGGCCTCATTGAACGCAAACGTCAGGGACTTGGCAAGCCTAACCTGATCTATGTCAAGAACTTCATCGAAGGAAACTTCTTGAAGTGTCCGAACGACACTTCTGTGAGTGTCCAAAGTACAGTTCAGGTCGTGTCGAAAGGACACTGTAATAAGACTGAGATAAACAATACTGACCTGAGTGAGACTGATCCTTTCCTTTCGGGCGTGGCCGCCGGAACGGAATCCGAAGGGAAAGACGACCGCACCTTGTATCATGAATATTTTGCCCGGCAGTTCAACTTCGAGGCTCTGATTGCAGGCCATCCCGACGATGAAGATATGCTACGGGAGATGCTGGAGCTGCTGGTGGACATGGTGTGCAGCAAGCGCCGCTTCATCCGCATTGCAGG
>CALXGZ010000205.1 GCA_944387975.1 uncultured Faecalibacterium sp. | reverse complement strand
TGACGTCGCACCAGTCGACGTCGTCACGCAGATGGAAGGTCCAGACCGAGGCGTCCTCGTTGTGCTCCCAGCTGGAAGCGATGGCGGCGACGGGCTTGCCGTAGCAGTCGGCGCTCAGCAGGCCGTCGACGAGGTTGGTGATGACGTTGAAGTCGGAAGCGTTCTGGCTGTACAGCACGTTCCAGCTCTCCAGCTCATGGTTGCCGCTCTCATACCAGATATACTCGGTCAGAGGCGCGCCGGTGTTGCCGGAAGCGCTGCCGGAAGCCGCGCCAGAGGTGGCGGTGCTGCCGGTGCTGGTGGAGCTGGAGCTGCCGCCGCAAGCGGCCAGCAGGCCGGCTGCGCCCACGGCGCCAGCACCCTTCAGGAACGAACGGCGGCTGATTTCAAAGTTTGCGTTCATGTGTTTGTATCCTCCCTGTTATTCTTCGTGTCACGGCAAGAGTTGCAGCTTTTGCCTGTTCCCATCCAGCGGCGGCGTCTCGCCAGCGAATACAAAAAGGCCCAAATACAGACCTCAGCGTCTGTATTTGGGCACGTTCGGGCCCCGCCGCAGAATCCTTAACACACGTGTATTTTACCATCATAAAGTACAGATGTCAAGAAAAGCTCTCGGAACTTGCGCCCATAATCGCCTCCAAAAGGCGAAAAAGAGTGAAAAAAGCGTGAAAAGATGAATGGCTTTCATTTTACGCATGCAGAAGTTGCAAAACTTGCGCGTTTGTGCCGGCGCGCCAGCTGTGCGCCGTATGCGCACGGCGGCCAAACGACGCTATCTTTTTAAGGCCAAACGTGGTACAATACCAAAAAAGCGAAATATCCAACGCTCTGGATCGAGGTTCAAGATGAAAAAATTATGTTCGATTTATAAAAGCGATATGTTCCGCGCGCTGCTGTACAAGACCGTCCGGCGGCTGGCGGTGGCGGCCTGCCTCTGCCTTTTGTGGGAGCGCTTTGTCAGCGACGGGCGCTTTACCATCTGGGAGGCCCCCTGCTTTGCGCTGGGGGCGGCGCTGCTGGGCTGGGCCTGGGTGAGCTACCTGCGGCTGGACGGCATCCGCATCCCCTTCCTGGACAAAAAGAAGGGCCTGTCCGAAGAGCGCGGCGCGCGCAAGCGCCACGCCACCCACTCCATGGCCGATTTTGCGGATGAGAAGATCGTCTCCTTCGACGAGCTGTCCGCCGAGGAAAAGGTCCTGTGCAGCATGCTGGCCAGCCTGATCGTGGGCCTGCCGATGACGGCCATCGGCATCGCGGCCAGCATCCTGTAAGGGGGCGGCCATGGCAGACAATGCAAAACGCCTGGTGGTGGGGGTGCTGGCCCACGTGGACTCGGGCAAGACTACCCTCTCGGAGGCGCTGCTGTACCGGGCCGGGGCCATACGCAGGCTGGGCCGGGTGGACCACCGCGACGCCTTCCTCGACACCGACAGCCTGGAGCGGGCGCGGGGCATCACCATCTTTTCCAAGCAGGCGCTGTTCAGCTTGGACGATACGCACATCGCCTGGCTGGACACGCCCGGCCACGTCGACTTTTCGGCCGAGGCCGAGCGCACGGTGGAGGTGCTGGATTACGCGGTGCTGGTGATCAGCGGGCCCGACGGCGTGCAGAGCCACACCGAGACGCTGTGGGCCCTGCTGCGCCGGCGGCACATCCCCACCTTTCTCTTTATCAATAAGATGGACCTGCCCGGCCCGGGGCGCGAGGCCATCCTCGAACAGCTGCGCAGCCGCCTGGGCGAGGGCTGCGTGGATTTCGGCGCGGAGGACGCCGCCCGCGACGAGGCGCTGGCCCTGTGCGACGAGCGGCTGATGGACGCATACCTGGCCGGCGGCGTGCTGCCCGAGGCGGACATCGTCACGGCCATCGCGCGGCGGCACGTGTTCCCCTGCTGGTTCGGCTCGGCGCTCAAGCTGGACGGGGTGGACGCGCTTTTGGAGGGCCTTGCCCGCTGGACGCGCCCCGCGCCCGCCGGGGCGCACTTCGGCGCGCGGGTATTCAAGGTCTCGCAGGACGAGCAGGGCGCGCGCCTGACCTGGCTGCGCGTGACCGGCGGCGTGCTGAAGGTCAAGGACAGCCTCGCCGGCGGCCCGGAAGGGGAGGGCTGGTCCGGCAAGGCCGACCAGCTGCGGCTGTACTCGGGGGCGAAGTATACCCTGGCAAGCGAAGTGTACCCCGGCCAGGTGTGCGCGGTGACGGGCCTTGCCGGCGCAAAGCCGGGCGAGGGCCTTGGGGCCGAACGCGACGCCGGCGAGCCCCTGCTGGAGCCGGTGCTGAGCTATCAGGTGCTGCTGCCGGCGGGCGAGGACGTGCACGGCGCCCTGGCGAAGCTGCGCCGCATCGAGGAGGAGGTGCCGGAGCTGCACGTCGTGTGGGACGAGCAGCTGGCCCAGATCCACATCCGCCTGATGGGCGAGATCCAGCTGGAGGTGCTGCAAAGCCTGCTGGCCCGCCGCTTCGGGCTGGAGGTAGCTTTCGGCGAGGGCGGCATCCTCTATAAGGAGACCATCGCCGGGGCCGTCGAGGGCGTGGGCCACTACGAGCCGCTGCGCCACTATGCCGAGGTGCACCTCAAGCTGGAGCCGTTGCCCCCCGGCAGCGGCATCCAGTACGACGCCGACTGCCGCGAGGAGCAGCTGGCCCGCAACTGGCAGCGGCTGGTGCTGTCCAACCTGGAGGAGAAGGAGCACCGGGGCGTTTTGACCGGCGCGCCCCTCACGGACGTGAAGATCACCCTCATCGCCGGGCGCGCCCACCTCAAGCACACCGAGGGCGGCGACTTCCGCCAGGCGGCGCTGCGGGCCGTGCGCCAGGGCCTGATGATGACGAAAAGCGTCCTGCTGGAGCCGTGGTACCACTTCCGCCTTGAACTGCCGGCCGCCAGCCTCGGCCGCGCCATGAACGATATCCAGCAGATGGGCGGCAGCTTCGGCCCTGCCGGCCAGGAGGGCGAGGCCGCCACCCTCGAGGGCGCGGCCCCGGTGGCCGGGCTGCGGGGCTACGCGCGGGAGCTGGCCGGCTATACCCACGGCCGCGGCCGCATCGTGCTGACGCCCGACGGCTACCGCCCCTGCCGCGACGCCGCCGCGATCGTGGCGGCCGCCGCCTACGACCCCGAGGCCGACCTGGACAACTCGCCGGACTCGGTGTTCTGCGCGCACGGGGCGGGCTTCGTGGTGCCTTGGAACAAGGTGCGCGAGTATATGCACGTGGAAAGCGGCTGGGGCAAGGCCAAGCCCGCCCGCCCCGACCCGGCGGACAGCGCCCCCGCCCGGCGGGCGGCGTCCTTCCGCACCAGCCTGGAAAACGACGCCGAGCTGATGAAAATTTTTGAGCAGACCTACGGCCCCATCAAGCGGGACCCGCTGGCCGCCTTCCGCCCGGTGAAGAGCGAGCGCCCCGACTTCGACGCGCGGCAATGGGCCGTCCTGCCGGAGTACCTGCTGGTGGACGGCTACAACATCATCTTCGCCTGGGAGGACCTGGCCGCCCTGGCCAAAGACAGCCTTGCCGCCGCCCGGCAAAAGCTGATGGACATTTTGTGCAACTACCAGGGCTTCAAGCAGTGCGTGCTGATCCTGGTGTTCGACGCCTACCGCGTGCCGGGCAGCCCCGGCACGGTGGAGCAGTACCACAACATCCACGTCGTCTACACCCGCGAGGCCGAGACCGCCGATATGTACATCGAGCGCGTCACCCACGAGATCGGGCGCGAGCGCCGCGTCCGCGTGGCCACCTCGGACGGGATGGAGCAGATCATCATCCTCGGCCACGGGGCGCTGCGCCTGTCGGCCCGGCAGTTCCGGGACGAGGTGGACGAGGTCGAGCGGGAGATACGCCAATATATCCAGCAGGAGGGCTAAGGCATGGAACAGCTCGATGGAACGTTCGTCTTTTCCCACATACGGCCGCGCCTGCCCGACAGCCACAAGGGCAGCTACGGCCATGTGCTGCTGGTGGCGGGCAGCCAGCGCTACCGCGGCGCGGCGAACCTCGCGGCCGAAGGGGCCCTGCGCGCCGGCGCGGGCATCGTCACGCTGGCGGGCATCGAGCCGGTGGTCGCGGCGGCGGCCGCGCGCCTGCCCGAGTGCTGCCTGCTGCCCTGCCCCGAGGGCGCGGACGGCGGCATCGGCGCTGCGGCTGCGGGCAGCCTGCTGGCCGCCCGGCAGAAGGCCAGCGTCCTGCTGATGGGCCCGGGGCTGGGCAACACGCCCGACACACAGGCGCTGCTGCGCGCTTTGGTGCAGGGGGCCCCCTGCGCCGTGGTGCTGGACGCCGACGCCCTGAACGCCGCGGCGGCGCTGCTGGCGGCCGGGGAGGCTCTGCCCCGCCCGGCCTCCGGCCAGCTCATCCTGACGCCCCACCCGGGCGAGATGGACCGCCTGACCGGCCTGCCGGTGGCCCAGATCGAGGCCGGCCGGCCCGGCGTGGCCGCCCGCTATGCCAAGCTGTGGGGCTGCACCGTGGCGCTCAAAGGGCACCATACCGTCATCGCCGCTCCCGACGGCCGCCTGTGGCGCAACGCCACCGGCAACGCGGGCCTTGCCCGCGGCGGCAGCGGGGACGTGCTGGCCGGCATGACGGCCGGCCTTGCCGCCTGCGGCCTGCCCGCGCCCGAAGCCGCCGCCTGCGCAGTCTGGCTGCACGGCGCCGCCGCCGACCGCTGCGCGGCCCGCCGCGGCCAGTACGGCATGCTGCCGCATGATCTTTTGACGGACCTCGGGGCCATCTTTGCGGAAAACGACAGGTAAAAGAAGGGCGCGCCCCGGGAAAAGGGCGCGCCTTTTGGTTTACTCCTCTTTTTGGAGTAGCTTTTTAAACAGCGTAGGATAATTGGTAGTCCCATGCGCAATGTGATAGACAAAAACGGTGTCGGCAATGGCACGGTAAACACAAATATATTTCCCTGCCACCACATAGCGGTAACCTGCAATGCGCAGTTCACTGTCTTTGGGGGTGATCCCGGACATAGGAAATTGCTCCAAACGGGAAAGCGCGGCATAAATGCGTTCGCTGATATTCCGGGCAGAGCTGGGCCCGGATAAATTGAAATGGACTTGCGTGATCTCTTCCAGTTCCCGCTGGGCAGCTTCCAGTAAAATCAATTTAGCCACCTTGGTAAATTGCCTCCAGTCGTTTTCTGGATTCTTCCAGCGTATAGGTGGGCGCGCCGGACAGGCGGGCAAGCTCGGCGGCTTCCAGCTTGGCTTTCAGCTTCAGCATTTCTTCGCGTTCCTCAAAAGCTTCGACGCTCATAACGACCAGGTCGCCTTCACCGTTTTTGGTGATATAAATGGGTTCGGCCTCTTTGTGGGCCAGGTCGGAGATCATCCCGTAATCATTCCGCAGCGCTGTGGACGATTTGATGATCATAGCATGTCACCTCCTTGCAGGATTCTACGATTATTATAGCAGAATTATACCCTAACGGCAAGAGGAACGCATAACTTTACATTCCATTTGCTTTCGAAACGTGTTATACTAAATCTGCTATTATTGATCCATCGAAGAAAGGGGCGGTCTTATGGTCAAAGCACTGGAAGCCATCATTGCAGAAAGCGGCAACATCGTCTTTTTCGGCGGGGCCGGGGTCAGTACCGAGTCGGGTATCCCGGACTTCCGCAGCGTGGACGGGCTGTACAACCAAACGTACGATTACCCGCCCGAGACCATCCTCAGCCATACCTTTTGGGAGCAAAACCCCCTCGAATTCTACCGCTTTTACCGCGATAAGATGATCATTCGGGGGGCGAAGCCCAACGCGGCGCACCTGCGGCTGGCAAAGCTCGAGCGCGAGGGCAAGCTGAAGGCGGTCGTTACCCAGAACATCGACGGCCTGCACCAGGCGGCGGGCTCGAAGACGGTGTATGAGCTGCACGGCAGCGTGCTGCGCAATTACTGCGTGGACTGCGGCAAGTTCTACGATGTGGACTTCATCGCAAACAGTACCGGCGTGCCCCGCTGCACGGCCTGCGGGGGCGCCGTCAAGCCCGACGTCGTGCTGTACGAGGAGTGCCTCGACGAGGCGACGATGGCCGGGGCCATTGCGGCCATACGCAAGGCGGATACGCTGATCATCGGCGGCACCAGCCTGGTGGTGTACCCGGCGGCGGGGCTGATCCGCTACTTCCGGGGCAGGCATCTGGTGGTCATCAACATGCAGCCCACCGCCGCCGACCGCGCGGCCGACCTGTGCATCGCAAAGCCCATCGGCCAGGTATTGAGCGAGGAAGTCTGCCTCGACGACCCCGTTTGACACAAAGCGCCCCGCCATTTCTGTTACAATAGCCCTTGCAGGCGGCATGCCTGCAGGAAGGGGACAGGAATGAACGATGCTGCAACTGTGTGAAGCGGCGGTGGCGGCGCGCCGCCTTTCGGCCGAGGAATTCTGCCTGCTGGCCCGGCGGGAGGCGTCGGGCTTTTACCGCCCGCGCAGCGAGGTGCTGCGTATGCTGACGGTGGGGCAGGCGGCGGGCGTGTGCGGCGCGCGGGGCGAGCCGCTGGCCGCCCTGATCGAGCTGCCGCTGGCCGCGAACGTCGAGGCCGCGGCCGCCCTGCGGCGGCTTTTGGGCCGGCAGGGCCTGGGCCGTGGCGCGCTGCTGGGGCCGCCGGTGGGGGACAGGGCCCTGCTGCCGGCGCTGCTGGGCGCGGCGCTGACGCCCGCCGCGCGCCATGCGGGGGCGGGCCCGCTGTGGGCGGCGCTGGAGGCCACACCCGAGGCCGAGGAGCTGCTGCCTGTGTACTTAGAAACGGGGCTCGTACTGCGGGCCATCCGGCCGCTGAGCGGCCTTGCGCCCTGCTGGCTGTTCGCCCGCGCGCCGCGCGCTGGCCGGGGCGACGCGGTGCGGGTGCCGCTGGCCGACCGGGCCCGCCTGGCCGCCCTGCTGGGGCGCGGCTGGGCCGGGGTGGCCTGCGAGGCCGCCGGCGCGGGCATGGCGCTGGACCTCTGCCCGCCCTAG
>CALXGZ010000204.1 GCA_944387975.1 uncultured Faecalibacterium sp. | reverse complement strand
TCAGGCGCATCTCTACCCGCTATGACAAGAGAGCTGATTCTTTCAAGGCTTTTCTTTTCCTGGCTGCTTGTGCTGTCATTTTCTCCATTTTGCACATATGAGCTCACTTTTCGGATACACCCTAAGGTTATTGTTGAAGCACCGGCAGGGTGCGGAAAGACAACAACCATGATTAGCCGTATAGCGTATTTGTTTGCATCGGGACAAATTCCAAATCCTAAGAGAGTATTGGGACTTACCTTTAGCGTGAATGCGGCGCTAAAAGTAAAACGTGAAGTTGCTGAAAAATTGCCGGCACTAATGGGAATTTCAAATAACCCAGCTTTGGTTGGCGACAAAGTATCAGTGACAAATTACCACGGTTTTTGCAAAGGCGTTTTAAAAAAGTATGGATATTTGATATCAGATCTTCTACGAAAAGATATTAATTCCATCAAGGCAATCGGAGATACTGATGTGCGGAAGTGCTCGGAAATAAATGTGTTTCTGTTCGAGGATGAAATAAAAATTTTAGAACAGATGGATGCTATTATAAAAGCGGGCGCACTTCCTGATGAAAATGAGATTGAAAAGTATAATCAACTGGTTATTGAGAAAATACTACCGTTAGATTACGTTACACATAATGCCATAATTTTGATGACGATTTCTCTTTTTTCTTCTTTTCAAGAAGTGCAAAAATTCTATCAGAATTTTTATCCGTTGTTGATTGTTGATGAATTTCAGGATACAAATAGTATTGCCTGGAATCTTCTGGAACACTTGATATCTCCTAAAAGTCAGCTGCTGTTTCTTGGAGATCCGTTACAGAGGATATACGGATTTATTGGTGCATTGTCTGATATTATGACAATCGCTGCGGAGAAGTATGATATGCAGCAAATTACACTGTCGAAGAATTACCGCTTTAGAAATAATCCAGAAATGCTTAAGATTGATGCCAATATTAGAGCAAATGCTGAAACATGTTTTGAATTTCAACCAAGTGACAGTGCTGCACAGTTACCTGCTTTCTATGGTTATACTCAAGAAGATGAAGCTGCTCTTATTGTGACTAAAATAGCGGAATTTCGGGAAAAAGAACCTGATTGCAAAATTGCAATCTTGTGTCGTGGACGCAGTATAAACTCTGAAAAGATTGAAAACGCTTTATCATCTGTAAACATCCCACATTTCTATGGGATGTTTACAGATGAAGACCCGAACTATATCGATTTCCATATTATCTGCCAGAATATATTTGTGCGACGTTTTGGAAGACGAAAGAATCTAGGATCGCACTCGTTGGAGTTGTTTGTTGAAAGTGTCAGAGCTGAGTATGCTGATAAAACCGACAAAACCACTATGTCATTGCTGTTGTTGCTGGAGGCGTTAATCAAAAAAGTTTTGAAAGATTATATATCTTTAACAGCAGAAGATAAATATTTGTTGATTTTGGACATTCTTGAAAATAGACAATTAAAGCAAGCAATGGAGTATGTGGATCAAAATATAATTATGTCTACGATTCATGGAGCAAAAGGACTTGAGTGGGAATATGTCTTTTTAGCAGATGTTGAAAGATGGATTTTTCCAAATTTCTTCACATGTAACGAATGCTTACAGAAATATAGTTTGTTTGAAAAGTGTAAATGCAAAAGCTGTCTTCCCTTGGAGAAGCAACTACAAAATAAGATAATCGACGAACTGTCGGTGTTTTATGTGGGAGTGACTCGTGCAAGGAAACAAGTATATATTTCGGCGAGTGCAAGAAGATATAACGCCTATAACCAGGAAAAGAGTAGCGGGTTTTCCTGCCTTGCTGGTATGCCTGGAATAAAATTAATAGATGCTACGAAAATATAATAGATAGGATTAAAATGAGAAATAAATGCGTACTGATTAATTGAACGTTATTAATCCAAACATCTTTACATAATTTCTCGGCAACAATCTGGTATATATAATAATCAGTTTGCGGGGGGGAAACACCCTCAATCGAGAACCCTGAAATTTCATGCGTCTCTCTATAAGTTCTATTCTGATCCAGAAAGTCGACCTTGGGGAGAAAACTCAGGGAAATTTCTAATTCACCTATGTATTTGAATTGTACAAAAAACATGGGGAAATACGTTTCATCTAGAAAAACGACCAGATCTATGATATAATCCTTATAAGGTTATGAGCTGGCTTGTTTTGCTGATACTGTTTTGATACTAGAAATTCTGTGAAAGATATAAAGGGTATCAAAATGGCAGAAAAAGCAGCCGACAATAACCAAAACATAAACAAATAAGCTTAGCAGCTGAAACCGCTTGCCGAGATGGAATAAGCAAGCTGCCCTCACCACCAGGCGCCAGGCAATGTGCAGGCGCCGCACGAAAACCGATCCATAAAGAAAAGGCCTTACCGATTTTTGCGAGTCGGTAAGGCCTTTTTTCACTTCAGCGGTGTTTGTCGAACCAGGAGTTCCAGCCACGGCGGGAGTGGGGCCGCTTTATGGCTTAATTTTCGGCTTCAACGTCCAGGCTGAGGGCGATCTGCTCGGGGGTGATGGGCAGCTCGCGGTGCCACACGCCCGTGGCGCGGTAGATGGCGTGGGTCAGGGCCGGGGCCGGCGTGTTGATGACGATCTCGCCGATGGATTTCGCGCCGAAGGGGCCGGTGGGCTCGTAGCTGTCCTCGAACTCGACGCGCAGGCGGCCCATGTCCAGGCGGGTGGGCAGGC
Organism: uncultured Faecalibacterium sp.; assembly: GCA_944387975.1. Classification (GTDB taxonomy): domain Bacteria; phylum Bacillota; class Clostridia; order Oscillospirales; family Ruminococcaceae; genus Faecalibacterium. The sequence continues at coordinate 5,530 of CALXGZ010000204.1, read as the reverse complement.
GGTACTGGAACAGGCTGGACTCGATGGGCTTGCCGCAGCGGTCGTACTGGACGTTCTCCATCAGGGTGTGGCCGATGCCCTGCACGATGCCGCCTTCGGCCTGGATGCGCGCCAGCGCCGGGTTGACGGCGATGCCGCAGTCCACCACCGCCATGTAGTCCAGCACGGTGACAAGGCCGGTCTCCTTGTCCAGCTCGATCTCCACCATGCCCACCATGTAGGGCGGGGGAGAGACCGGCGACGAGTGGCTGGCCGTCGCCTCGGCGGCGATGTCGTTGGCCACCTGCATCTTGGTGCCGATCTGCTCCAGGCTGACCGTCTCGCCGGTGGCGGGGCGGCGCACCTGCCGCCCCTCAAAGACGAGTTCCTCCGCGGGGCAGCCCAGCAGGCCGGCGGCGATGGCGCACAGCTTGGTCTTCAGCTGGGCGCAGGCCTGCTCCACCGCTTTGCCGGTGATATAGGTGGTGGAGGACGCGTAAGAGCCCGAGTCGTAGGGCGAGGCGTCGGTGTCCGCGCCGAAGACGGCGATGTCCTCCACGCCGCAGTCCATGCACTCGGCGGCCATCTGGGCCAGGATGGTGTCGCAGCCGGTGCCCATGTCGGCCGCGCCGATGATCAGGTTGTAGCTGCCGTCCTCGGTCAGCTTGATGGTGGCCGAGCCCACGTCCACGTTGGAGATGCAGGAGCCCTGCATGGCCATGGCTACGCCGGCGGCGCGCACCTTGCCGTTGCCCATGTCGCGCACGGGGTACTTTTCGTCCCAGTGGAAGATCTGGCGGCAGTGCTCCATGCAGCGGTCCAGCGCGCAGGCGCTGGCCGGCTCGTTGTAATAGGCGGGCATCAGCATGCCCTCACGCACCATGTTGCGGTCACGCAGGCGGGTGGGGTCGATGCCCAGGCGCTCGGCCAGCTCGCTGACGGTGGTCTCGAGGGCGTAGATGCCCTGGGTCGCGCCGTAGCCGCGGTAGGCCCCGGCGGCCTGGTGGTTGGTGTACACGACGTCGTAGCTGAAGCGGTAGGCCTCGAGGCTGCCGGTGTACAGGGGGATGGATTTGTGCCCCGACAGGCCCACGGTGGTGGGGCCGTGCTCGCTGTAGGCGCCCGTGTTGGACAGCGTGTACAGGTCGATGGCGCGGATGCGGCCGTCGCGGCTGGCGCCGAGGCGGACGCGCACTTCCATCTCGTGGCGGGGGCTGCCGGCGATCTGGGCTTCCTCGCGGGTGTAGATCAGCTTGGCGGGGCGGCCGGTGCGCAGGGTGACGAAGGCGGGGTACACCTCGCACACGGCGGTCTGCTTGGCGCCGAAGCCGCCGCCGATGCGCGGCTTTTCGACGCGGATGCGGCTTTTGGGGATGCCCAGCGCCTGCGACAGGATGCGCCGCACGTGGAAGACGATCTGTGTGGAGGACACCACGTGCAGCCGGCCGTAGCGGTCCAGCTCGGTGTAGGTGCGGAAGGTCTCCATCATGGCCTGGTTGAAGGCCTTGCTGTGGTAGGTGCGGTCCAGCACGATGTCGCAGCCGGCCAGCACGGCCTCCACGTCGCCGCCGGCGCTGCTGCCGCTGGCCACCAGGTTGCGGCGGTTGTCGCCGCCGGCGGGGCAGGGCGGGTACCAGTCCTCTTCCGGGTGGACGAGCACGGGGTTGTCCTTGGCGGTGTGCATGTCCAGCACCGCCTCCAGCACCTGGTATTTGACCTTGATCAGCTTCATGGCCCGCAGGGCGGCCTTCTCGCTCTCGGCCGCGATGATGGCCACCGCGTCGCCCGCAAAGCGCACGTGCCGGTCCAGGATCAGCCGGTCGTAGGGGGAGGGCTCGGGGTAGGTCTGGCCCGCGATGGTAAAGCGCGTCTGGGGCACGTCGCGCCAGGTGTATACGGCCACCACCCCCGGCGCCTTCAGCGCTGCGGAGGCGTCGATGTCCTCCACCAGGGCGTTGGCGTGGGGGCTGCGCAGAAGCTTGACCACCAGCGCGTTTTGCGGGGTGACGTCGTCGGTGTAGACGGGCTTGCCCAGCAAAAGCTGCATGGCGTCCTTTTTGCGCACGGCGCGGTTGACGCTGCGCAGGCCGTCGCGCTGCTGTTTCTGCTGCTCAGTCATGGGCGGGGCCTCCTTTCTGCCTGCGGCTGTCCAGATACGCGCGGATGCCCCGCAGCTGCCCGTCGTAGCCGGAGCAGCGGCACAGGTTGCCCGCGAGGTAGGCGCGGATCTCGTCGTCGGTGGGGTCGGGGTTTTCGCGCAGCAGGGCGATGGTGTTCATCACAAAGCCCGGGTTGCAAAAGCCGCACTGGTCGGCGCCCTGGTCGGCGATGAAGCCCACAAAGTCCGCCGCTTCCTCCTGCAGGCCCTCGAGGGTCTGCACGCTGCGGCCCGCCGCCCGCGCCGCCAGCATCGAGCAGGAGAGCACGGGCTGCCCGTCCAGCAGCACGGTGCACAGCCCGCAGGCCGCAGTCTCGCAGCCGCGCTTGACGCTCAGGCAGCCCTGCGCGCGCAGCAGATCGATCAGCAGGCAGTCGGGCTCGATCCGGGCCGCGAGGGGCCTGCCGTTCAAAGTCAGTTGCAGTTCCATCATGCCAGACCTCCTACTTCTTCCAGCGCGCGGCGCAGCAGCACCTTGACCAGGTGGCTGCGGTAGGCCGCGCTGCCCCGGCTGTTCGCGCCGGTGGGTACCTTGTCTGCGGCCCACGCGGCGAAGGCGCGGGCGCTGTCCGGCGTGACGCCCCCGGCCAGCAGGCCCGCCTCGTCCCGCAGGACGAGGGCCTTGCCGGGGCGCGCGCCCACGGCGGCGCGGTATACGCCCTCCATCTCGGAGACGGCGCAGTTCAGCACGGGGATATCGGTGCGCTGGTTGCGCATGGCCTGGTAGGCAAAGCGCCCCGGCTTTTTGTACACGATCACCCGCACCAGCACATCCCGGTCGTAGGGCATGGCGGCGAAGCGCTCCAGCGGGACGAGGCCCCCTTTGTACAGCTCGACCCAGGCGTCCATCGACAGCAGCCAGGTCAGCAGGTCGGAAAAGCCGAAGCGGCTCCACACGCTGCCGCCCACCGTGGCCATGTTGCGGAACTGTACCCCCACGATGTCGCGCACCGCGCGGGCGGCCGCGCCCTGGGTGTAGGCCGCAAGGCCGGGGTGCAGCTCGATCTGGCGCAGCGTGACCATCGCCCCGAGGGTGAAGCGGTCCTCCGTCTCCTCGATGGCGTCGAGGCCCAGGCGGCACAGGTCGATGGCGGTGGAGACGTTCAGGCTCTCCATCTTCAGCCAGAGCATGCCGCCCAGGATGCGGGCGCTGCGCTTCTGGTTCAGCTGCCAGGCCTGCTCGAGGCTGTCGGCCTGGACGTAGGTTTGTATGTTGATCATAGGACCTTCCTTTTCTTTCCCGTTCGCCGCCGGGGCGGCAAAATGTCCATACCTACTTATTATAACAGCGCCCCTTGCATTTGGGAAGGGAAATTGCTATAATTGCGTTGTTGTTTCAAAACTATAACGGGAGGAAAACCACATGAAACTGCACGACACCGCAAAGCGCGTCCTGGCCGGGCTGTTGGCCGGGGCGCTGGCGCTGGGCCTGGCCGGCTGCGGCGGCCCCGCCGCGAGCGGGCCCGCGCCCAGCGAGGCCGCCTCTTCTGCCGCAGCCGCCCAGAGCGGAGCCGCGTCCAGCGAGGACGCCGCGCCCGAAACGGCGGGGGAGACCGCCTACCCCCTCACGCTGACCGACCAGGCCGGCCGCGAGGTGACGCTGGAGGCCGAGCCCGAGCGCCTGGTCAGCGGCTATTACATCTCCACCAGCATGCTGATCGCCCTGGGGCTGGAGGACAGGCTGGTGGGCATCGAGGCCAAGGCGGACAGCCGGCCCATCTACGCCCGCAGCGCACCGGAGCTGCTGGATCTGCCCAGCGTGGGCACCGCCAAGGAGTTCGACCTGGAGGGCTGCCTCGCGCTGGAGCCGGACCTGGTGATCCTGCCGCTGAAATTGCAGCAGAGCGCCGATACCCTGGCCGAACTGGGCGTGCCGGCCCTTGTCGTCAACCCCGAGGACCAGGCGCTGCTGAACGAGGCCGTGGGCCTGATCGGCGAGGCCACGGGGGCCGCCGCCCGCGCCGGCGCGCTGCTGGACTTTGCCGCGCAGCAGGAGGCGCGCCTTGACGCGGCGCTGGAGGGCGCAGAGAAGCCCAGCGTGTACCTTGCGGGCAACTCGGACTTTTTGTCCACGGCGGGCGACGCCATGTACCAGGCGGACATGATCCGCATGGCGGGCGGCGTCAACGCGGCGGCGGAGCTGACGGACAGCTACTGGGCCAACATCAGCTATGAGCAGCTGCTGGCCTGGGACCCGGACTTCATCGTGCTGGCCTCGGACGCCGCCTACACTGTGGAGGACGTGCTGAACGACCCGAACCTCGCGGGCTGCAAGGCGGTGGAGCAGGGCAAGGTGCTCCAGAGCCCCGGCGACGCCGAGGCCTGGGACAGCCCGGCGCCCAGCGGCATCCTGGGGGCGGTGTGGCTGGCCTCGGCCCTGCACCCGGACGAGTGCCCGCCGGAGGAGGCCGCGGCCGTCATCGATGCGTTCTATGAGGAATTCTATGGCTTCACCTACAGCGCGGGTTAAGCTGTGCTGCGCGGCGGGGGCGCTGCTGCTGGGCGCGCTGGCCGCCGCCAGCCTATTTGCCGGGAAATACCCCCTGACCCTGGCGGGGCTGCTGGCCGGGGAGGAGATGCAGCTGCGGGTGTTCTGGACGCTGCGCTTCAGCCGCACGGTGCTGGGCGCGGCGGGGGGCTTCGCGTTGGGGGCGGCGGGCTTCGTCTACCAGACGGTGTTCCGCAACGCGCTGGCCTCGCCGGATGTGATCGGCGTGTCCTCGGGGGCCAGCGCCGGGGCCGCGGCGGGCATCCTGTTTTTGTCCGGCGGGGCCGCGGTGACGGGCTGTGCCTTTGCGGGGGCGCTGGGGGCCATGGCGCTGTCGCTGGCGCTGGCCACGCTGGACCGCACGGGCCGGCAGGGCAGCATCGTCCTGGCGGGCATCGCGGTGCACGCTTTGGCCCAGACGGCCCTGGTCTGCCTCAAGCTGACGGCGGACCCCGAGCGCGAGCTTGCCAGCATCGAATACTGGATGATGGGCAGCCTGAACGGCGTCAGCGGCTACGGCATGGGGGCGAACCTGGCCCTGTGCGCGGGCTGCGTGGCGGGGCTGTTTTTGCTGCACCGGCAGGTGATCCTGCTGGCGACGGAGGAGGGCGAGGCCCGCATGCTGGGGGCCGCGGTGGGCCGGCTGCGGCTGGCCGTGCTGCTGCTGGCGACGCTGGCCGTCGCCTGCGTGGTCAGCCTGACGGGGCTGATCAGCTTTGTGGGGCTGCTGGCCCCCCACGGGGCACGGCTGCTGACGCGGCGCAGCGGCCCGGGCGTGCTGCTGCTGAGCGGGCTTTTGGGCGGCGTTCTGCTGACGGGCGCGGACATCCTGGCCCGCAGCGCCGCCGCCGAGCTGCCGGTCAGCATCTTTACCAGTCTGCTGGGCGCGCCCTTCCTGCTCTTTC
>CALXGZ010000203.1 GCA_944387975.1 uncultured Faecalibacterium sp. | reverse complement strand
CCTTCAGTTTCGACGACGCGGTGGGCTGGACCCAGTACGCCCTGATCCTGCCGCTGCGCCGCCGGGATGTGGTGGCCGCCAAGTATGCGGCCCTGGCCGTGTTCTGCACGGCGGGCACGCTGTTCGGTCTGGCAGCCAGCAGCCTAGGCGCCGCTGTGGCCGGGGCCTTCCGCCCGATGGCCTTCGGTCCGCTGGAGATGCTGGCAGGGGCCCTGGCCGGCTGGGAGGCGGCTTATGCGATGGGCAGCACGGCCATCCCGCTGGTTTACCGCTACGGGACCGAGCGGGCGCGCATTTTGATCGTCGTCGCGTTTGTGATACCGGCGGCGGTGGTCATCGGCCTGGCCGGTGCGCTGAGCATGGCGGGCGTTGCCCTGAGCGAAGGGCAGGTCATCGCGCTGCTGTGTGCTTCGCCGCTGGCGGCGCTGGCCTGGGGCGCGGTCATGTACCGCGTTGCCTACGGCGTCTTTGCGAAAAAAGATTACTAAAACTGTCATGAATTATGTGCGATGCACTTGCAATCCTTGGAAATCTTTTGTATAATAAGGGTACAGAAAGCATGAAAGGGAGGGCTTGTGTATGGCAAACAAAGTGAATTTGACCCTGCGCGTCGAGCCGGAGCTGCGGGATCAGGCGGCGGAGCTGTTCGCGGCGCTGGGGCTGGACCTGAGCACCGCCACCGGCCTGTTTTACCGGCAGGCGCTGCGCTGCAACGGCCTGCCGTTCGAAGTCAAGCTGGACGGCCCCGTCCAGCCAGCGCAGCAGCCCGAGACGCCGCCGGCAGCCGAGGCGGAGGCCGCCGGGGCCAAAAAGAAGACGAAAAAGATCGCCGCCGGCATCGCGGCCGCCCTGTGCGCGGGCTGCATCCTGCTGTCGGGCGTGATGCACGTGCGGGACGCCGCGGCCCTGCAGACGGCCACCGCCGCGCTGACGGCCGTCAAGGCGGATTACGACAAGGTGCAGGACGTGGTCTACCACGGCTATGTGCAGCTGGACAACAGCCTGATGTGGGAAAACCGCCGTGGCAAAACGCTCACCCTGGTAGCCGACAAGAAGGTGGACACCATGCAGGACTTCCAGGCACTTTTAAAGCGGGTCTACACCCGGGAGGGGGCCGAGGATATCCTGATCTACAGCTTTGTAAAAAAAGGCGTGCTGGGCGAGATGAATGGCATGCTGTTCCGGCTGGAGGGCGGCTGGACCATGGGCTACCCCCTCGACCAGCCCCTGCTGTCGGCGCGGCAGACGGCCCCCGACACCATCGTGGCCGAGACCACCATCGGCCACGCCGACCCCGTCCCCGCCACGCTGGTCTTAAAGCAGGAGGACGGCAGCTGGAAGATCGACGAGATCGTGGTATAAACGGCAAAACGAAAGCTCCCCCGCCCGGGCAGGGCAGGGGAGCTGTGTTTTACTTGGGCTTGCTCAATCGTCGACCTTGCGCAGGCCGATGACGTCCGACACCGGCAGCGAGAAGCAGATCGCGCCGGCTTTGGTGCCCGCGCCGGTGGTCTTGTTGATGGCCGACATGATGGCGGCCTTCTGCCCGGCGGGGGCTACGATGTAGAGGATATCCTTCTCCTCCGCCAGCGAGACGCCGAAGAACTTTTCCGCCTGCTTCGCGCCGGTGCCGCGGGCGTGCAGCACCGTGCCGCCGCCCGCGCCGGCGGTGCGCGCCGCGTCCATCACGGCGTCGGAATAGCCTGCGTTCAGCACGGCGATGATCAGCTCGTGCTCAAAGTGCATGTCGGGCGCGCCGCCCGACGGGGTCTTGTTGCCTGTCAGATATGCCAAGGTCCTACCTCCTCCTACGCTTTTGATGGGGACGGTCAGCATGATGCCGTTGCCCGGGATGTCCATGTACAGCTTGCGCTTGGCCGCGCGGAACAGCTGGCGGGTGCTCTCGCTGCCGGCCACCGTCGAGACGATGGCCTTCTCGGTGTTGGACAGCCCGTAGATGGACAGCTGCTCGCTGGTGGCGGTGCCCTTGCCCAGCATGATCAGGCCCATGTTCAGCTCAAGGCTCTGGAACAGGGCGGCCAGCTCCCCGACCTGGTCGCGGTCGGTGATGCTGATGACGTAGTTCAGCTCCATTCAGGCCACCTCCTCCCACAGTTCGATGATCTCGTCGTCGGCATAGGCCGGCATCGGCGCGGCCGCGGCGGGCGCCACCGAGCGGCGTAGCTTGATGACGTACACCGCGCCCATGATCTGCACCGTGATCAGCGGCATCATGGCCACCAGCGCCACCAGGCCGAAGGCGTCGGTCATGACGTTGCCGCCCAGCGCGTCGCACGCGCCCATCGCAAAGGGCAGCATGAAGGTGGCGGTCATCGGGCCGGAGGCCACGCCGCCCGAGTCAAAGGCGATGGCCGTGAAGATGGGCGGCACCACGAAGGTCAGCGCCAGGGCCACCAGGTACCCCGGCACCACGAAGTAGAGGATGGGCAGGCCCGTCAGCACGCGGATCATGGCCAGGCCGTTGGCGGTGGCCACCGCGATGCACAGGCTCAGGCCCATCGCCTTGGCGGAGATGGCGCCGCTGGTCAGGTCCTCGACCTGTTTGTTCAGCACATGGACGGCCGGCTCGGCGTTGATGATGAACCAGCCCATCAGCACCGCCAGCGGGACCAGCAGCAGGCCCATGCCCTGGCCGACCATCGCGCCGCCAAGGGTGTAGCCCAGCGAGGCGAAGCCCACGTTGACGCCGGTCAAAAACAGCACCAGGCCCACGTAGGTGTACACGATGCCCACCACGATGCGCGCCAGCTGCGCCGTGGGCAGCCGCAGCGTCGCCAGCTGGAAGAGCAAAAAGAAGATGAAGATGGGGGCCAGGGCCGTCATCACCTCCACCATGTAGTGGGGGATGGCCTCGAGGTAGCTCCAGCCGATGTGGGTGGACTGGGCGAACTCCTCCACCAGCATCGTGGTGGAGCCGGTGCTGTCCGGGTACAAAAAGCCCAGCAGCAGCACCGCCAGGATGGGCCCGATCGAGCACAGGGCCACCAGGCCGAAGCTGTCGTCCTTGGCCTTTTCGTCGCTGCGGATCGAGGCCACGCCGACGCCCAGCGCCATGATGAAGGGCACCGTCATGGGCCCGGTGGTCACCCCGCCCGAGTCAAAGGAGACGGACAGAAAGCCCGGGTCCGACAAAAAGGCCAGCACGAACACCACTGCGTAAAAGGCCAGCAGCAGCCAGCGCAGCGCAAAGCCTACCAGGATGCGCGCCATGCACACAGCCAAAAACAGGCCCACGCCCACCGACACCGTCAGCACCAGGGCCATGCGGTCGATGCCCGGCACATAGGTGGCCAGCACCTGCAGGTCCGGCTCGGACATGGTGATGACCACGCCCATGACGAAGCTGAGCGCCAGGATCAGCAGGATGTTTTTCGATTTCGTCAGCCGCGCGCCCACCAGGTTGCCCATCTGGCTCATGGACTGCTCGGACCCGAGGGTGAACAGCGCCATGCCCGCCAGGATCATGCCCGTGCCCACCAGGAAGGCCAGCATCAGTCCCGACCCCACCGGTACGAAGAACAGGCACAGCACGCTGACGATCAGCGCGATGGGCAAGACCGAATCCACCGCCTCGTGCAGCTTTTCGGCAAGTACGTTTTTCTGGATCAAATCATTGCTCCTTTCTTTTTGTTGTCTTTGGGTCGTATCCGTGTAAAGTATAACATATTTTGTTACAGCTGGCAATTCACCGGCCAAAATTTACCCTTGACAGCGGGCTGCGGCTGTGGTAAAATTATCGGGTAAAGAAAGCAGCTACGGCCATGCCGCGCTCGCCTTGCGGGTCCCTTTGGGCCCCGGGCTATACCAAAAGTCAGCTCCCTGCGCCCGTTTTGGGCGGCGGCGCTGGTTGTTTGTGTGGATCAGTGCGCGGCTGCCCGGTATGGGTGGCCGCGTTTTCTATGTTGACTTGATGGAACATTGTTTGGAGGTGTATCGACAATCGCTACCACCGGGAAATCGAAGGAACTCGAGATCAACGGTCAGATCCGTGACCGTGAAGTCCGCCTGATCGGCGCGGACGGCGCGCAGAAGGGCGTCGTGAGCATCCAGGCGGCCATGCGCGCCGCCGAGGAAGCCGGGCTGGATCTGGTCAAGATCGCACCGCAGGCCAAACCCCCTGTGTGCAAGCTGCTGGATTACGGCAAGTACCGTTTTGAGCAGCAGAAGAAGGAGAAGGAAGCCAAGAAGAACCAGAAAGTGGTCGAAGTCAAGGAGACCCGCCTTTCCCTCAACATTGACACCAACGACTTCAATACCAAGGTGACCCAGTCGGCCAAGTTCCTCGCCGCCGGGCACAAGGTCAAGGCCTCGATCCGTTTCCGTGGCCGCGAGATGGCGCACAGCGCCCTGGGCGCGGACGTGCTCAAGCGCTTTGCCGCCGCCCTGC
>CALXGZ010000202.1 GCA_944387975.1 uncultured Faecalibacterium sp. | reverse complement strand
AAGAAGCTGCGCATCGAGGACGCCCTGAACGCGACCAAGGCCGCCGTTGAGGAAGGCGTCGTCGCCGGCGGCGGCACCGCCCCCATCAACGCCATCCCCGCCGTCAAGGCCCTGTGCGACAGCCTGGAAGGCGACGAGCGCACCGGCGCGCGCATCGTGCTCAAGGCCCTGGAGGCCCCGCTGCGCCAGATCGCCGAGAACGCCGGCCTGGAGGGCAGCGTGATCATCGACAAGATCGTCTCGGCCGGCAAGCCCAACTACGGCTTCGACGCCCAGAAGGAAGTCTTCGTGGACGACATGATCGCGGCCGGCATCGTCGACCCGACCAAGGTCACCCGCTCCGCGCTGGAGAACGCCGCCTCGGTCGCCGAGATGGTGCTGACCACCGAGAGCCTGGTCGCCGACATGCCCGAAGCCCCGGCCCCCGCCGCACCCGCCGGCGGCGACATGGGCGGCATGTACTAAGCCAGGGCCCGCGCCCCACCGCATAAAACAACAAAAGCAGCCAAGGCAGAAACGCTTTGGCTGCTTTTTTGTTTGCCTGTTGCGAAGAAACCGCTCACCCGACCGCCGGCAGCAGCGTCTCGATGAAGCTGCGGGCCAGCTCGTAGACCGACAGGGCAGGGTAGCTGACCTGCGCCAGGCGCATGGCCTCGCGCTGCTTGTCCGTCGCCGAGGTGTAGGGGTAGATGCCGAACATGAAGGGCAGGAACAGGTAGACGAAGTCCCACGCGCCGCCCCCGGCCAGCTGGGGGAAGAACTTTTCCACACAGCGCGCCAGCGCGGCCACGGCGGCGCTGTAAGCCTTTTTGAAGGCCACCAGGTTCTCCATCCGGGCGTTGTCCTCCATGTCGTAGAGGTTCATGGCCACAAGCTTGAGCAGGCGGGTGCGCCGCTCGAGCGTATGGGCCAGCGCACTGGCGAAGGCGGCGCGGTCCAGGCTGTCGTGGCCGGCGCGCAGCGCCTCCAGGTCGGCGGCCCAGGCCTCGTACTCGCGCTGGGCCAGCGCCAGAAAGATCTCCTCCCGCGACTGGAAATAGTTGTAGATCGACGTGCGGGTAAAGGACGTGCGCTGCCCGATCTCCTTCAGGGTGATATCCCGAAAGCACATGGTCTCGTACAGCGCGGCGCAGGCGTCGACGATCTCGTCGCGGCGGGCCTGGGCCTGGGTGGAAGAGCTTTTCGGCACGTTATAAGGCTCCTTTCGGCTGATTTGCACCATTATAACGCATCCGCAGGGCGGTGTCAAACTCAGAACTCGATCAGCTCATATTCCCGCGTGCCATAGCCCAGCGCGGCCGCGGCCTCGATGGTGTGGATGCCGTTGCGGCTGTTGACGCGCTCCATAAAGTGCTCCTTGCCGGGGTCGTCCGAGGCCAGCACCAGGTCGATGCAGGCCTGATCGATGGCGACCGGGTCGAGGGAGGCCAGGATGCCGATATCCTGCATGCAGGGGTCCTCGGCTACCATGCAGCAGTCGCAGTCGACCGAAAGGTTCTTCATCACGTTGATGAAAGCGAGCTTGCCCTTGAAGTGCTCGATGACGCTTTCGGCGGCGTCGGCCATCGCCTCGGGGAAGGCGTTCTTGTCGGCGTGCTGCTTCCAGGTCTCGTAGCGGTCGTCGGTGCGGCCGCCCGAGTGGATCAGGGCCTTGCCCGCGCGGGACGCGCAGCCGATGGACAGCTGCTTGAGCGCGCCGCCGTAGCCGCCCATCGGGTGCCCTTTGAAGTGGGCCAGCACCAGCATCGAGTCATAGTTGACGATATCCTTGCCCACCAGGTTCTCTTTCAGCACCTTGCCGTTGGGGATGGGCCAGACCAGGTCCGGGCCTTCGGCGTCCAGCAGGTCGACGGGGAAGAACTTGGTCCAGCGGTGCTCTTCCAGCAGCTTGCGGTGAGACTCGGTGTTGTCGCGCACGCCGCCCGAGGCGTCGCCGTAGGCGGTGTTGCACTCGACGATGGTGCCGTGCACCTCGTCCACCATCGGCTGCCAGAACTCGGGGTGGAGGTAGTTCTGGTTGCCCTTCTCGCCCGAATGGACCTTGACGGCGACATTGCCGGGCAGCTGGATGCCCAGCTTGTGGTAAGCCTCGACCACCTTTTCAGGGGTCAGCGTGCGGGTAAAATAGACCTTGGCTTTCATGCTGTGATCCTCACTTTCCTGTGCGGCGCGGTGGCGCGCCTTCTTATCAGTGGCTGCTACAGCACTACTATAGCATGTGATTGACACGATGTCAACCATGCGGCGCGGGCCTACTGCCGGGCCGCCTCGTCCTCCATATTGGCCAGGGCGTATTCGATGCACTGGTTCAGGAATTGGTTGCGGGAAAGGTCGTACTGTGCGGCCTGCCGGTCGACCACTTCCAGCGTCTTGGTGGAGATGCGGATGGTGATGTTTTCTTTTTCGGCGGTTTTCTTCGGCACGAATTTTGACATATCATGTCACCTCTCTTGCTAAAGTTTAACCGTTTTGATATGATTATTCTATCATCGTATTTTTAATGAAAAATACAATCAAATATTCAATCGTTTTTGCAATGGAGAAAGCGAACATGAACAAAAGCATCGATGCCTTTTTGTCCGACCCGGAGGTCATGCGGCAGGCCGCATACATTTACAGCCTGGCAATGGGCGACCCGCTGCCCGAAAACCTCAGCCCGGCTGAACGCCAGATCGAACGGCTGCTTTATACGGCAAACCCCTTCGAACGCCTGTACGGCGAGGCCGAGGATGCCTGCTGCCGCCTGTGCGAACGGCTGCACCCCGGCGTGGAAGAGGACGGCGACGTGGAGCAGGTCTGGGGCAACGCCCTGCAAATGTGCGAATTTATCGCGCTGCGCATGTATGCCTACGGCCGCTATTACGCGCTGCATCCGGGGGAGGCGCCGCGGCACGCATAAGCCGCCGCCGGCCGGCCCACACTATCCCTAACACAGAAGGGAAGGGGGCCTTGGGATGCGGCTGCGGCGTTTGGCGGCGGTGTATGCAGCGCTGCTGGGGCTGTTCGCGCTGGGGGTGTGCAGGCTGTACCTGGCGGCCAGCAACAGCGGCTATGCCGCGCGCGCCGCGGACCAGAGCGCCGTCACCCTAGCGCTGCCCGCGCAGCGCGGCGGCTTTTACGACTGCGACGGCCTGCCCCTGACCGGCCTTGCGCAGTGCTGGTACGCTTTGTGCCTGCCCGGCGAGGACAGCTATGTGCGCCTGTACGGCGCGGCCGCCCCCGCGCAGCAGGATACGCTCTACCAGCGGCGCAACGCCGCCGCGCCCTTCCTGCTGGAGGTGGAGCGGGACGTGACGGGCCTTGGGGTGTACGCCTACCCGGCGCAGCGGCGCTACTGCGCGGTACCGCTGTGCCAGCACCTGATCGGCTATGTGGACGGCGAGGGCCGCGGCGTGGCCGGGCTGGAGGCCGCGCTGGACGGCCTGCTGGCCGGCAGCGGGGCCCGTGCGACCGTGCGCTGCGCCGTCACCGGGCGGGGCAGCCTTGTGGAAGGGACCGAGCCCGCGTATACCCCCGCCGCCTTCGATGGGGCCGGCGTGCGGCTGAGCATCTCGCGCCCCATCCAGCGCGCGGCCGAGGCCGTCGCCGCCGAGACCATGTCCACCGGCTGCATCCTGGTGCTGGACGTCGCCAGCGCCGAGGTGCGCGCCTCGGTCAGCGTGCCGGGCTACCAGCCCGACGACGTGGCCGCCAGCCTCGACGCGCCGGACAGCCCCCTGCTGGACCGGACGCTGGCCGCCTACGCGGTGGGCTCGGTGTTCAAGCCGGTGCTGGCGGCCGCCGCGCTGGAGGCCGGGCTGGACGGCCTGACGGTGGATTGCCCGGGCTATACCGAGGTGGAGGGGCAGGTGTTCCGCTGCGCGTCGGGCACGGCGCACGGCACGGTGGACCTGGCCGCCGCGCTGGAAAAGAGCTGCAACGGCTACTTCATCCGCCTGGGCCAGGCCCTTGGGGCCGAGCGGGTGCTGGCGGCCGCGCGGGCGCTGGGCTTCGGCCGGCGGGTGCGGGTGACGGGCAGCCTGGCGGCCGTGGCCGGCACGCTGCCGCAGGCGGACAGCCTGGCCCAGCCGGGCCAGCTGGCGAATTTCAGCTTCGGGCAGGGGCAGCTGCTGGCGACGCCGCTGCAGGTGGCCGCCATGATGAACGCCATCGCCGCCGGGGGCGTGTACCGCGCGCCCACCTTCGTGCTGGAGGCCTTCGACGAGGCCAGCGGCGACACGCTGGAGCAGTACGCCCGGCCCGCGGCGCAGCGCGCCTTTTCGGCGCGGACGGCGCAGCGCTTGCAGGCGCTGCTGGCCGGCGTGGTGGCCGAAGGCACCGGCCGCGAGGCGGACCCCGGCTGCGCGGCCGCCGCCGGCAAGACCGGCACCGCCCAGACCGGCCAGTTCACCGCCGCGGGCGAGGAAAAGATGAATTTGTGGTTCGCGGGCTTCTTCCCGGCCGAGGCGCCGCGCTACACCGTCGTCGTTTTGCAGGACGGCCAGACGCAGCCGGCCCAGTCCAGCGCGGCCATCTTCGCGCAGGTGTGCCGGGCGCTGTGGCTGCTGGAGCAATAAAATGCGCCGCATATCTTGCTTTTGGCCGCCGCTTGTGCTATGCTATAGAAGTATTTCCATGCAAAGCACCCAATCGTTTAAAGGAGCGTTCTACACATGACCGTTTATGAAATCGTCGGCGGCGTCATCCTGCTGATCGTCGCGCTGCTCATCATCGTGCTGACTTTGCTGCAGCACACCCACGGCCAGGGCCTGTCCAGCGCCATCGGCGGCGGGGTCCAGGGTGCGAACAGCACCCGCCTGAGCCCGGCCGACCAGATGCTGGCCAAAGTCACCCGCATCGCCGGCGTGATCTTCTTTGTGGTGGCGATCGCCGCCTGCGTGCTGTCCAGCAGACTCGGCTGAGCAAGTACGCCAGGGCCCCGCGGCACAGCGGGGCTGTTTTTGTGTCCGGGCCGGCAGAAACGGCGCGCCCGGCTTTTGTAGTCGCGCCCGCCCGAAGCAGCAGGCGGACGCCGTAGGAAGCGAAGGAGAGTAACTATGTCCATGAGAGATAAGATCGAGCGGGCCATCCAGCTGCAGCCCTGCACCGTCAAGGACCTGAAGGCCAAATTCGGCGCCAGCCGCGACGACGCCCGCAAGGTGATGGAGGCGCTGGACGAGCTGGTGCGCGAGGCCGTCGTCTGCCAGAAGGAGGGGGTCTTTTTCACGGTCCGCTCGGGCCGCAGGGACAAGGCCCTGGTCTGCAACCTGGTCAAGCTGGGCAAAAACTTCGGCTTTGCTATGCTGGAGGACGGCACGGGGGATATCTTCATCCCCGGGCGCATGATGAAGGGCGCGATGCCCGGCGACCGCGTCCTGGTGGAAAAGCTGGCCCACCCCCGTGTGGAGGGCAGCGACGAGGGCGAGATCCTCGCCGTGCTGGAGGAAAAGAACGACCTGGTGGGCACCACCCGCCGCGTCAGCGGGCGGCTGGTCTTCGTCCCGGACGACTGCCCGGCCATCACCATGCCCATCGTGCGCGACGGCGAGGGCGGCGCGAAGGACGGCGATAAGGTCGCCGTCGAGATCCGTTCCCGCAGCGCCCGCCAGGAGGACCACCGCGTGGCCGTCGTCATGCGCTTTGGCTCCAGCGAGGAGGCCAAGCGCTGCGCCAAGGCCCTGCTGTACGCGAAGGATATCCGCGTGCGCTTCCCCGAGGAGGTGCGCGAGGAGGCCAAAAAGCTGGAGGGGGCCGTGGTGACCGAGGCCGACACCGCCGGCCGCATGGACCTGCGCGCGCTGCCCATCTTTACCATCGACAGCGCCGAGACCAAGGACATCGACGACGCCGTCAGCCTGAACCAGACCCCCGACGGCTTCGAGCTGGGGGTGCACATCGCGGACGTGTCGCACTATGTCAAGCCGGGCACCGCCCTCGACAACGAGGCCTTCAGCCGCGCCACCAGCGTCTACTACGCCGACCAGGTGGTGCCCATGCTGCCCAAGCAGCTGTCCAACGGCATTTGCAGCCTGAACGAGGGCGAGCTGCGGCTGGCCTTCTCCTGCCTGATGCACCTGGACAAGGGCGGCAACCTCGTCAACTACAAGTTCGTCAAGTCGGTCATCCGCAGCCGGGTCAAGGGCGTGTACAGCGAGATCAACGCCCTGCTGGCCGGCGCCGCCGATACCGAGACCCAGTATAAGTACGCCGAGGTGGCAGCCCAGCTGCCCGCGATGAAGGCCCTGTACGCTCTGCGCGCCGGGCTGCGCCGCCAGCGCGGCTGCATGGACATCGAGAGCGGCGAGGTCAAGCTGATCCTGGACGACAACGGCCGCTGCATCGACGTCAAAAAGCGCGTCCAGGGCGAGAGCGAGGCCATGATCGAGGAGTTCATGCTGCTGGCCAACCAGTGCGCGGCCCACTTCGCCCGCACCAAGCAGATCCCCTTCGTCTACCGCGTGCACGAGGAGCCGAACAGCGAAAAGCTCGAGCGCCTGCACGCGCTGCTGA
>CALXGZ010000201.1 GCA_944387975.1 uncultured Faecalibacterium sp. | reverse complement strand
CCTCGACGTAGCGCGGCAGCATGAAGGCGCCGCGGTGCAGATGGGTGGTGTAGTACCAGGTCTTGATCCCGCGTTTGTTCCAGCGCTTGGGGTCAAAATCCTTGATGGGGTGGTATTTTTTGCTGGCAAAGCCGAACAGCCAGTACCCCGCCGGGCAGGTGGGGATGTGCGCCTGGTACACCCGGCTGATGGGGAACGAGCGGTAGGCCTTTTTGTGCATGGCGCGGCAGCTCTCCTCGTCCTCGTCGAAGAAGGGGCTGCCGTGCTGGTAGACCATGATGCCGTCCTCGTGCAGGGCCTTGTAGCAGCTGCCGTAGAACTCCTTGGTGAACAGGCCCGCGGCATGGCCCAGCGGGTCGGTACAGTCGTTGATGATCAGGTCGTACTCGTCCTCTTTGCCGCGCAGAAAGCGCAGGCCGTCCTCGTAGTAGACCCGCACCCGGATATCGTCCAGGCCGCAGGCATTGTCCGGGAAATACTTGCGGCAGACGTCCACGAACATCTTATCCGGCTCGACGACGTCGATGACCTCGATCTCCTGGTAATGGGACAGCTCACGGGCGACGCCGCCGTCCCCGCCGCCAATGACCAGCACCCGCTTGACGTCAGGGTGCACCGCCATCGGCACATGGACGATCATCTCGTCGTAGGTGAACTCGTCTTTTTCCGAGAAGATGACGCTGCCGTCCGAGGTCAGGAAGCGGCCGAACTCGGGCGAATCGAAGACGTCGATGCGCTGGAAATCGCTCGTGCCGCTGTACAGCTGCCGCTCCACGCGGATGCAGGTCTTGACGTTGGCGGTGTGCAGCTCGCCAAACCAGTAATCCATCTCCTGCAAGGGGCATCCTCCTTTCGATCAAACAAGAACGTTCAGTTCCGAGATATCCTCGCTGGCCGGGCCCTGCATCGAGCAGCCCTTGGCCTTGGCGAACTCGATGTAATCGATGATCTCGGGGGTGATAACCTCGCCCGGCGCGAGGATGGGGATCCCCGGGGGGTAGCACATCACGAACTCGGTACAGATGCGCCCGGCCGTCTGGCGCAGCGGCAGGCTCTCCTTCGGCGAATAGAAGGCCTGCTGCGGGGTAGCTTTGACCTGCGGGGTGATGTACTCGGCGGTGAACAGGTCGCTGCGGGCTTTGGCGTACAGGCGGCGGATATCGGCCAGGGCGCCCACCAGGCGCTCGATGTCCTGGATGCGGTCCCCGATGGAGATGTAGGCCAGGATGTTGGACAGATCGCCGAACTCGATCTGGATGTCGTATTCGTCGCGCAGCAGGTCGTAGACCTCGATGCCGGTCAGGCCGATGCCGCGGGTGTTGACGGCCAGCTTGGTGACGTCGAAGTCGAAGACGCTGCCGCCGTTGATCAGCTCGGAGCCGAAGGCGTAGTAATCGCCGATGGCGTTGATCTCCCGCCGGGCGTACTCGGCCATATCCACCACCTTGGCAAAGCTCTCGCGGCCGCGCATGGCCAGGTTCCGGCGGCTGATATCCAGGCTGGACATCAGCAGGTAGGAGGCGCTGGTGGTCTGGGTCAAGTTGATGATGTTGCTGACGTAGCCCGCGTTGACCTGCGGCCCGCACAGCAGCAGCGAGCTCTGGGTCAGGCTGCCGCCCGACTTGTGCATCGAGACGGCGGCCATATCCGCGCCGGCGGCCATGCCGCTGAGGGGCAGCCCCGGCCCGAAATAGAGGTGGGTGCCGTGGGCTTCGTCCACCAGGGCCAGCATATGGTGCTCGTGGGCCAGCTCGACCAGGCTGCGCAGGTCCGAGCAGATGCCGTAATAGGTGGGATTGTTGATGAAGATGGCCACCGCGTCGGGGTTCGCCTCGATGGCGGCGCGCACGTCGGCCGCCTCCATCCCCAGCGGGATGCCGAGGGCGGTATCCACCTTGGGGTCGATGTAGACCGGCACCGCGCCGCAGAGCACCAGCGCGTTGATGGCGCTTTTGTGGACGTTGCGGGGCAGGATGATCTTATCCCCCGGCTTGCAGGCGGTCAGCACCATGCTCTGCACGCTGCTGGTGGTGCCGCCCACCATCAAAAAGGCGTGGGCCGCCCCAAAGGCGTCGGCGGCCAGCTCCTCCGCCTCCTTGATAACGGAGACCGGATGGCACAGGTTATCCAGCGGCTTCATCGAGTTGACGTCGATGCCGACGCAGCGCTCGCCCAGCAGCTCCACCAGTTCGGGGTTGCCGCGGCCGCGCTTGTGGCCCGGCACATCGAAGGGCACCACCCGCTGCCGCCGGAACTTTTCCAGCGCCTCGTAGATGGGCGCGCGTTTTTGACGTTCCCGGTTCAAAACAAAATCCCTCTCTCCCTGCGTGGCCCCCGCCGCATACAAAAAGGCAGCGCGCCCCTTTCGGGCACACTGCCTGTGAACATACGGTCTGTACGGCCTGTGGCCGCTGCTTGTGTGGACAAGCGCGGCGGCTTCCTGCTGAGCCTAGGGCCATGGAAGAGTACTCCAGCAAATAGATCGAGGGGCTGTGCTGCTGCTCTTATTGACGTTTCACAAGTGGTGTGCATCCGCACGGGGTGATAAAAAGAGACCAACTTATAAAATTTCCGGGTAACCCTACCCGTTCAATAATTGTTGTGACGCTTTACGCCACACGCGGCAGCGGCCAGCCCTGTCCGATGAGCTTTAGGCGCTTTAAAACGCCCGGCCTAATCTATTTGGCGCACTTTGTCTGCGTGCGCTTTGGGCTTATTGTACCATGTTTTTTTCACTTGTCAAGCACCCAGATAAAAAACCTTTCACTTTTTGCCGCCCCCTGCCGAAAAGGCGCGAACGGGCCGCAATCTTTTGGCGCCCCGGTTCGTTTTTATTGTATTGAATTTTGTAATTTCTGGAAGGAGGCATGAGCCGTATGGCACGGCAAAAACAGAACGAATGGCAGGTCTATTTCGAGCCCGGCTACACGTGCGAGGCCTTGCCCCGCAAGCGCCGCCCCGGTAAGGAGCGCCCTGTGGGCAAGGCCTTTGTCTGGAACGGGGCTGAATGGCAGGTCCCCGCCGTCTATACCTGCGCGCAGGGGCTGGTGGCCGATCTTGTGATGCGGGTGCCCGCCGGGCGCATCCAGGACTTTGCAGAGCGCTGGGGCCTGCGCCCCGACAGCGGCGCGAAGGACTTCACCCGTGAAGAGCGGATGCGCCTGGACAACGAGGATCCCTTCACCCTCGACTTTACCCCCACGCTGCTGCTCAACGGCCGGCCGCTGACCTGTTCAAACAGCCTGGGCTATGCCTGGGACCCGCTGCCCGGCTGCCATGACCCGAAAGACCTGCCCCTGCTGGAGCACTACGGCCTGGACCAGGCGGAGGGCTGGGCCGTCTGGCGCTGTCACTTCCCCTGGACGACGATGCGCAAGCCGCCCATCCGCAGCCTGGCGGTGCGTCTGGAAGCGGACAGCATCCTCCTGCCCGGCCCGCACATCACGGTGAAGGGCGCGGGCGGCAGTTTCCCCTTCACGGACCTGGACGGGGCCGCGCACACCCTCACCGTGCAGGAGTATAAGCCCGAAACGCTCCCCGAAAACAACAATTTCCAGCGGGAGGGGTTTGTCTGGCCGCGGCAGTGCCTCACCCTCGGCTATACGGTGGAGCCGCCTTTGCCCCGCAGCGCCTTTCGCCTGATGGACTGCAGCGAGGGCGACCGGCCCCGCCGGACCGAACAGGCGCAGGCGCCGTCCGTCCTCGCCGCTGCCTGCGCGGCGCTAGCCTTTGCCGCTGCGCCCCAGGACGGCGCCCAGCCGCAGCTGTGCTACGACGTGTCCTCCCTCTATTTCGAGCTGCCCGATACGATCGAGTGGCTGATGGCCTTCCAGCAGCTGCCCTGCGAGGCGGCGCAGATCAAGCTTTTCTAAACCGCACACAAAAAGGCCGCCGCAGGCATCGCGGCGGTCTTTTGTTGTTATGGGACGCTTTCCAGCGGCGTGGTGCCGAAGTAGGCGCAGATGGCCTGGTAATAGACCCGGGCGGCCAGCGCGCAGCCGTCCGCGTCGCCGAACAGCTCCACGTCGGCGGCGCTGGTCACAAAGCACTGTTCGGCCAGCACCGCCGGGCAGTCCGACTGCTCCAGCAGGGTGAAGGTCTCTTCCTCGCGCACGCGGCGGTCGCTGGCTTCGGCAAGCACCTTCTGGCCGTTCTCGTAATAGATGTAACGCACCCCGCCCTGGCCCCGCAGGCCGGCCCCGGCGGCCCGCATCCCGTCTGCCAGCAGCCGTGCGAAATAGACGCTCTCCCTGTGCCAGGCGCGCCCCGGCGTGATGGGGTAACACTCAAAGCCGGCGGCCTCGCCCGCAGCGGAGTTGCCGTGGATGGACAGCAGCAGGTCCGGGCTCTGGCTGTTGGCGCGCGCCGCCCGCTCGGTGGGGGTGGCGGTGACGTCGTAGCCGTCCCGGGTGGGGACGGGGATGTAATTGGGGTCGGCGTCCAGCCAGGCGGTCAGGGCCGCGGCGGTGGCGGCGGTCATGTCGCGCTCCACCACGACGCCGGTGGCCCCGGGGTCGTCCCCGCCGTGCCCGGCGTCCACCGCGATGATGTAGGGCGGGTCGCCCACCTCGGGGCGGAACAGCTCGTCCGGCTCCTGGACGGCGCTCTGCTCCCGGTAGGCCTGCCGTGCGGCGTACCAGCGGCTGCCCGCCTGCCACAGCTTTGCCAGCCCCAGCAAAACCGCCAACGCCAGGGCCACCAGCTGCCAGTTGACCCGCCGGGCCCGGCTGTGTTTCGATCTTGTACGTCTGCGCTGTTTCTTCATCCGATGCGCTGCCCTTTCTGAAACATCTTTTTATCTAAAACGAAACAGACCGCCCGAATCTTTCACCGGACGGTCTGTTTTGTCATTTCAGCTCGACGACGGTGACGCCGCTCTCGCCTTCGCCATAGCGCCCCAGGCGGAAGCTCTTCACGTTCCGGTGGCCCCGCAGGTGCTTCTGGATGGCGGCGCGCAGCGCGCCGGTGCCGTTGCCGTGGATCAGGTAGACGGTGGACTGCCCGTTCAGCACGGCGTGGTCGATGAAGGAATCCGCCTCCTGGATGGCCTCGTCCACGGTCAGGCCCAGCAGGTTGCACTCCATCTTCGTCTCCCGGCGGGCCCGTTCGAAGTGCCCGCCGTCGCCGCGGCTGCTGTCGCCGGTCTGGCGGGTATAGCGCTGCTGCGCCTTGGTCTTGGGCGCGGCGGGGGCCTTTTCCAGCTTATCGGGCTGCTTGAGGCCCTTGAGGGGCACCTTGGTCTTGACGATGCCGGCCCGTACCAGCACGTCGCCGTTGCGGTCGGGCAGGGCCAGGACGGTGGCCAGCTGGCCCAGCTCGGCGATGCAGACCTCCTGCCCGACGCGGACCTCCTTCAGGGGGACGAAGTCCCGCACGGGGTTATGCACCACGTCCGAGTGGACGAAGAGCTTGGCCGATTCCTTTTTGGCGATCTCGCGGGCGCGCTGGGCCCGCTGCTGGGCGCTGGTCTTTTCGTCCTTTTGCAGCTGGCGCAGCTCGTCGGTCAGGCGGTAGGCCTCGTTCTCCACCTGCTGGGCCAGGGCCCGGGCCTTGGCGCGGGCGGCCTCCAGCTCGTTCTCGCCCTGGCGGCTCAGCTCCTCCTTCTTTTTCTGGGCGTCCTCCAGCTGATGGGCCGCCTCGTGGCGCAGGCGCTCGACCTCGTCCTGGCTGGCCTTCAGCTGCAGCTTCAGGTCGTCCAGCTGGCCCAGCACCGCGTCCAGGCGCTTGTCGTCGGCCGAAAGGTGCTGCTTGGCCGCGTCGATGACCCGCGCGGGGATGCCCAGCTTTTCGCTGATGAGGAAGGCGTTGGACTTGCCCGGCACGCCGACGCTCAGCTTATAGGTGGGGCGCAGCGTCTCGAGGTCGAACTCGCAGCTGGCGTTGACCACGCCCGGCGTCTCGAGGGCAAAGACCTTCAGCTCCGCATAGTGGGTGGTGGCCATCAGCAGCACACCGCGGCGGCGCAGCTCCTCGATGATGGCGACGGCCAGCGCCGCGCCCTCGGCGGGGTCAGTGCCGGCGCCCAGCTCGTCCAGCAGCACCAGGGTGCCGGGGGCGGCCAGCTCCAAAATGCCGGTGATCTTGGTCATGTGGCCCGAGAAGGTGGACAGGCTCTGCTCGATGCTCTGCTCGTCGCCGA
>CALXGZ010000200.1 GCA_944387975.1 uncultured Faecalibacterium sp. | reverse complement strand
CCTTGGCGGCCGCGCCGCCCACCTGGTAGGCCTCGGTGATGTCGGTGCGGCTGGTCAGATGGCCGGCGCAGCGCTGCAGGGTGGACAGCTCGATGCAGCGGGTCTTGGTGTCCAGGGCGCGGGCCACGGTGTTGGCCAGGAAGCGGGCGGTGCCAGTCAGGGCCTTGTGGCCGAAGGCGTCCACCGCGTGCACGTCGTCGGCCAGCTCACAGACGTAGCGGCCGTCCTCCAGCTTGACGCCTTCGGACACGGCGATGACGATGCTGGGCTTCTTCTCCTGCATGACGCGCACCTTCTCGACGAAGCGGTCGACGTTGAAGGGCACCTCGGGCAGGCAGATCATGTCGACGCCCTCGCAGTCGTCGCCCTTGGCCAGGGCGGCCGCGGCGGTCAGCCAGCCGGCGTTGCGGCCCATGATCTCGACGATGGTCACGTACTTGGTGCCGTAGACGGTGGCGTCGCGGATGACTTCCTTCATGACGACGCCGATGTACTTGGCGGCCGAGCCGTAGCCGGGGGTGTGGTCGGTGACCATCAGGTCGTTGTCGATGGTCTTGGGCACGCCCATGAAGCGGATGTCGCTGCCGATGCGGGCGCCGTAGTCAGCCAGCTTGCCGATGGTGTCCATCGAGTCGTTGCCGCCAATGTAGAAGAAGTAGCCGATGTCCAGCTTTTCCAGGATGGCGAACAGCTTTTTGTACACGGCCTCGTCCGCGTGCCAGTCGGGCAGCTTGTAGCGGCAGCTGCCCAAAAAGCTGGAGGGCGTGCGCTTGAGCAGCTCGATGTCCAAATCGTCCTTCAGGCAGGTGGACAGGTCCACCACACGCTCTTCCAGCAGGCCGGCCACGCCGTTGCACATGCCGTAGACGACGCTGGCGCCGCGGTTCTTGCAGCTTTCAAACACGCCGGCCAGACTTGCGTTGATGACGGAAGTGGGGCCGCCGGACTGTCCGACGATCGCATTTTTACCCATGATTCTTTTCTCCTTTTACATTGTGTTTATTTATCTTGGCCGGGCAGGCTTTGCCCGGGAAAGAACGTCAGGGGACAGCGCGGAGAGCCGGCGGCCACGCCCGTTTTACAGGTGCACGTGGCGGGGGGTGCCGTTCACATAGATGGGGGGCAGCTCGTCCAGGATGAGGGGGCGGGCGTACTCCTCAAAGCTGGCCGTCACGTGCATGCCGTCGGGGGCGATCCAGTCGAGGGGCACCTTCTTTTCGAGGTTGGCCACCTTCTGCACGTCCACCGACTCGGTGACGCACTGGTAGGGGTAGCCGCTCATGCGCTTGAGGGCGATCATGCGGCCGCTCTCGCCCGCGAAGGCCGCGGCGGCCGCCGCGCCGCCCACGGCGTAGGCCTCGGTGACGTCGGTGCGGCTGGCCAGGTGGCTGGCGCAGCGCTGCAAGGTCGAAAACTCGATGGCGCGGCTCTTGCAGCCCAGCCGGTCGTGGATCAGCTCGGACAGGTAACGGCTGGTGCCGCTCAAAATGGCCTTGTGGCCGAAGGCGTCCAGCTGGCCGGCCGTGGAGACCAGGTCGCACAGGTAGGTGCCGTCGGTGGTGCGCACGCCCTCGCTGGCAGCGATGATCACGTTGGATTTGCGGCTCTGCAGCTCGTCCACGCGGGCCAGGAACTTCTCCGGCTCGAAGGGCACCTCGGGCAGCAGGATCAGGTCCGGGCCGTCGCAGTCCTCGCCGGCGGCCAGGCAGGCCGCGCCCGCCAGCCAGCCGGCGTGCCGGCCCATGATCTCGGCCACCGTGACGCTGCGGATGTCGTAGACGGAAGAGTCGCGGATGACCTCCTTCAGGATGGTGGCGATGTACTTGGCGGCCGAGCCGTAGCCGGGGGTGTGGTCGGTCAGGCACAGGTCGTTGTCGATGGTCTTGGGCACGCCGATGAAGCGCACCGGGCTGGCCACCTTCTGGCCGTAGCGGCTGAGCTTGGCGATGGTGTCCATCGAGTCGTTGCCGCCGATGTACAGCACGGCGCTGATGCCGTACTTGTCAAAGAGGGTGAACAGCTGCACATAGGGCGTGCTGTCCTCCTCAGGCGCGGGCAGCTTGTAGCGGCAGCTGCCCAAAAAGCTGGAGGGCGTGCGTTTGAGCAGCTCGATGCTCATGCGGTCGCCCAGCAGGATGTCGAGGTCGACCAGCTCTTCCTTCAGCAGGCCCTCGATGCCGTATTTCATCCCGTACACTTTGCCGGCGCCCAGGCTGCGGGCGGTCTTGTACACGCCCGCCAGGCTGGAGTTGATGACGGCGGTGGGCCCGCCGGATTGGCCGACGATCACGTTGTTCGACATAATTCGCTCCTTCTTATCACGATGGGGTCGTTTTGCGCCGGGGTGGGCCCTGCATGCGCCGCCGCGGCCGGGGGGGCGAGGATTCCGCACAAAAAAGCCTTTCCCTGTGAAAGGGCTTTTTGCACCTTGTCTGAAATTCGTCCCTATCCTATTGTAACTGTTTCTTGCGTTGTATGCAAGACCTAAGTTGCTTGCAGAGGGAAAAATTTTATGATAGAATCATGGTACCTTGGGCCGCCGGCCCAAATCATTCAGGAGAGTAAAGCAAACAATGGGTATCTCGCACGAATACGATCACGCCTGGCGGCGCGCGCGGCAGCGCAGCCGCTACGGCAAACTGAAATTTGCGGCCAGCGCGGCGGCCATCCTGCTGCTGTCGCTGGCCATCACCGCCGTACTGGAGCAGGCCCGGCAGGAGACGGCCCCCGCCGTCCCGGACGTCCAGCCCAGCGGCACGGCGGAGGGCCTCCTGGCCCCGCTGCCGATGCAGCCGGGGCAGGGGGGCGCGGCCGCGGCCGAGGTGCTGGCCTTCGGCCCCAACCGCCAGAGCCCGGGGGCCTACACGGTGCGCGCCTATGACAGCAGCGTCATCCGCCAGCCGGCCACCGGCCAGGTGGACCTGGCCTACTTTGCCGACGCGGCCTTTCTGGGCGACAGCCTGACGGTGGGCTTCACGGATTACGACATCAACCTCGGCGGCGCGCTGGTCTGCGGCTACACCGGCGCCGGCCCCGACACCATCGTCAACCGCATGACCGTCACCCACATGACCCGTGGGGACGAAGTCGCCCTCGACGTGCTGGCGGCGGCGCAGCCGAAGAAGCTGTATATCCTGCTGGGCACCAACACCCTGACCACCGCCGGCGCGGAGGAGCGCTTTCTGACCTACTACGGCGCGATGCTGGACGCCCTGCGCGAGGCGCTGGGGGAGGGCTGCGTCATCTACGTGCAGTCCATTCCGCCGGTGCGCCCCGAGGCCGCTGCCGAGCGCCCGGGCCTGACCAGCGCCAACCTGCGCAATGTCAACGAGCAGCTGGCCCGCCTGGCCGACAGCAAGGGCTGCGTCTACCTCGACCTGTGGGAGGCTCTGGCCGACGGCGAGGGCAACCTGAAGGCGGTCTGCGCCGCGCCGGACGGCGTGCACCTGTCGGCCGGCAACGGCTACGGCGCCTGGGTCAACTACCTGCGCAGCCACACGCTGTACGCGGCGGACAACGAGTGGACGCCGGGCAGCGTATATTCTTGACCCACCCACCCGCCCTTGAGCGGAAGCCCCCCGGCATGGCTGCGCCATGCCACCCCCCTGACGGGGGGTTAAAACGCACGCCAAAAGGCCCTGCCTTATCCCAAGCAAACGGGACGAGGCAGGGCCGGTTTGTTTTAATTCCCTTGCGGCAAGCGGCGGCTTACCAGACATAAACCGCGTTGATGGCAAAGTACAGCATGCTGAGCAGCACCAGGATGCCTGCCCCGCCGGCGATGATGAGGTACCACTTGATGATCTTCTTGGCGAGGCCGACGTCATGGTTGGCAATTTGTCAACCGGGCCTGACATGGCGCAAATGCCACGATCTTACCCATCCAGACGCAAAAAAGCGCGGGCGTTTCGCACGTCCGCGCTTTGCGCTCTGTTTACTTGTTCTTGCTGCGGGCCTTCATGCGCTGCTCGTGGTTCAGGATCTGCTTGCGGATGCGCAGGCTCTTGGGGGTGACCTCCAGCAGCTCGTCCGGCGCCAGGAACTCCAGGCAGCCCTCCAGGCTCAGCCGGCTGATGGGCACCAGGCGCAGCGCGTCGTCCGAGCCGGAGGCGCGGGTGTTGGTCAGGTGCTTGGTCTTGCAGACGTTGACGTCCACGTCCTCGCCGGTGGGGGTGTAGCCGA